>DAIOGT010000031.1:18893-32574 GCA_036745095.1 Pyrinomonadaceae bacterium | reverse complement strand
CCTCATTGAGCGAATCTAGGCCCCAATTCGGGAGCGGAGTCATCACCTTCTCCGAGCGCACCGCACGGACTGTTTCACCGTACGGCCCAAAGACATCGAGACCGCTATGAAGATGATGGCGGCTATCGTCGGAGTCGAAACTGCCGCGCACTTCGCCCATCGTGGCGACCACTTCGTGCGGTCGGTGCTGTGGATCGACCGGCCAAATCAACGACTGCTCGCCAAGAGTCTCTTTTGTGAGCTTCGGAAGTGCACCGGTCGGCGTTACAGCGCTCGCAGCGTTAGTCTGAGTCAACTTTCGAACGAGATAGTTTCCACTGTCAGCGACGAAGATCTCCGTTGGTTTGTGGACGCGTGGTCCAATCGCGATTCCCGTGGGTTGATTGAACTGCGCCCCATCAAATCCATCCGCGAAACCGGACCCATGGCCTGAGACAACACGCGCAACACCGTCTGGTGCGACTTGGATAACGCGCGACCGATCCAACTCAGTGACGTAGAGGAAACGGTCGTGGGCAAACGCCAGGCCGATCGGTCTCGAGAGTTCCTCACCTGAAGTCGGTAGCGTCGTGACATTGCCCTCCGGGCTGACCTTCCGCAGACGGCGGTTACCGGTATCGGCGACGATGAGGCTGCGGTTCTCGACTACGATGATGCCCGACGGAGTATCAAACAGTGCGACCTTTTGTTCACCATCCGCATAACCCGGAGTGCCGCCACCGGCGATGGTCGTGACTTGCCCTTCTGTTGTGATCATGCGGATCACGTCGTTATACGTATCAGCAACGTAGATGTCACCACCGCCACTCACTGTTAATCCAATTGGTCCATTGAACTGAGCCGTTGCGACTGGTCCATCGACGTAACCTGCGTTTCCATCGCCCGCCACCGTTGAGACCATTCCCTCGGCAGTGATCTTGCGAATGCGATTGTTTCCGGTATCCGCGACATAGAGGTTGCCATCGGGCCCGAGTGCCAGGGCGGAGGGCGTGTTGAAAGAAGCCGCAGGTCCTAAGCCATCAGAAAATCCTTCACTGCCGCCCGCGAGTGTAGTGACGTTCCCGTCAGGCGAAATCTTGCGAATGCGATTGCTCTCCCCGGCGTCGGCAACATAGATCGTTCCGTCAGATGCCACAGCGATCCCAAACGGATCGGCAAATGAAGATTGAACGCCGTCGCGCACAAGTGGCGAGCCGTCACCGGCGATAGTTGTTACGTGGGCCTTCCAGCCGATCGGTGTCGGCAGCGGTTTGGTTTTATAACGGTAGACAAGGAAAGCTGTTGCGCTGCCGACAATGACTAGCAGTATGAAAGCGATGACGAGTTTTCGCATTTAATCGAGAAAGGTTTCGGGCTGTGCAAGCAGTTCTTCGATACGTTCAATGTAGCGACCGACGTGCAGGCCATCCATCAACGAATGATGCACTTCGACAGAAAACGGCAGGAGCGTGCGATCGTTGTCTTTGATGAACTTGCCGAAAGAGATTTTGGGCACGGAGTCCTCGCGTCCCCAGCGGCGAGCGTGTGAAAAGCTCGTGAATGCGATCCACGGAAGCGTGGTGCAGTGCAGACGTGCATCGTCGTCATGGCGTGGTCGAAAAGCCCAGTCGCCGTTTCGGGTATTTTCGACTGCCTCGCTTGCGCTTTGCATAAACTTCGAGAAGCTCTCGGCGTAATCGAAATACACGAGCGTGAACGTTTCGTTGGGGAGAATGAGCGTGGTGCCGCCGTTGATAACGTCATGGACCAGCACCCTTCCCTGACGCAGCCGATATCGAAACGGCTCGATCTCGTTTGCCGCGCGTAGCGCGAGGTAATGGTAAGTCAACGAGACACTCGTGCGTTCGCGTGTCTTCAACTCTTTTAGCAGCCTCGTGACGTCGAGCTGTGTGCAGACGTTAAAGTATGGCTTGTCGAAAGGAAGATAGAACTCGAAAACTTCGCGTCGCGGCCACGTGGCCAGGTCTATGAAATGGGGCATAATTGCTTCATGAATCGGGAGTGCAGATCAGTTCGATCTGCGTTCAAAAAAGATGTGGGCCGCAACCAGACCGATTGCGGCGATCGCCACGGAATACATTCTAAGCCACATCAAATACGAAAACCTCTCCCACGAGGCAAAATCACTCTCAGACCACAACCCATATAAGACAGGATTGTAGAGCCAATGATTGAAACCCTGACTGTATAGATAGATCAGCGCTGACCCGATGGCAATCGTTACTGCGTAGCACAGATACTTATCACGCAGAAAAACGTTCAACGCGATGCTCGCGGCAGCCATAAAGATAAGACTGGGGATGAGGATCACTGTGTAGATGGCGAGGTAAGTTGAGAGAGCAACAGGAGTCTCTCCGCGCACAAATTGCGTCAACATCGCAGTCAGACCACCGAGGATCATCAGCAGGATCGAAAGTAAAAGCACCGCAAAGAATTTCGACAACAGCAGCACATTGTTATTCGCAGGAGTGCTCCACAACACGGGTTCGATTCGCACCTCGCGATCTCGGTGCATGGACTCACCGACATAAAACACGATCATTCCCAGCAAAAATAGCGAGAGTCCTCTAACGGAACTGCCAGCAAACACGCCAGAATTCGCGACACCCGAAGAAAACGGTAACGATAAAAAAGAGATTAGGATCGACAAAGGCAGCAGCACGGTCAGGCTCTTCTCGTGACGAAGCAGAGTCAACTCAACCCTCGTTGCTGCGATCAGTTTTCGCACGTGAGCGCGAACACCTTCATTCACCACGGACACGGCAGGAACCACAACGCTCCGTCTCTCTACATCAACTTGCCTCAGACGCCCCTCCGCACCTATCGGAAACATCTCTCGATCGACACGAACGCTCCCCCGCGCCGTCGAAAGATTTAGGCCCAGATACTCACCACGTGATCGCTTCTCTTCAGTTATGGTGAAACGAAAGTAAAGGATGACAAAAATCAACGCCACCAGGACCACGACTAGCGCGCGGTTCGCGATCATCCCGGAGCTGTAATCGATCACCATCTGGTTGATCGAGTTAACTTCAACCCACCTGTCGCGCGGCACCTGAAAAGCACTCAACATCATCGGGTCGAGAACCACTCGCCACTCCGGCGACAGATTTCTTAGAAACAGCAGTTGATACGCAAAGTAGAGGGGATAAAACGCGACCGCGGCAGCGTAGGCGATCTTCACATTGCGCTTGAGTGTCGCGAGCGTGAAGAACACGGCCGCGAGCAACATGTGTGAGATGACGAGGATCAGAAAGAAGTGCTTGAAGTAAGGAAACACCCTGACCGGAAACACCACCAATCGCGGCAGTGGGATCAATTGCAGTAATAACCCCGTCAACATGAACGCGCCCATACAGCAGACCAGTACAAAGAAGTTAGCGGTGAACTTTCCAAGCAGATACGAGACGCGGCTTACGGGCTTCGAAAAGATCAGCGAGTCGATACCGGTATTGAAATCTCTGACGACGGGATCGCCCATGATGAGAGCGTTGAAAAGCGGTAGACCCAGAATGAAGGAGAAGCCTTGAAAATTTCTGACGATGTTGAAGTCGCCATTGGTGGCCCAGCCGTAAGTGGCGGCAGCGCTCCAGCCCCACCAAAGGACCGCATTTGCCGCAAACAAAACTACGAGGGCATATGGAGCAATCCGTTTCGAATTGAGTATCAGCTCGTTCTGAAAGACTGCGGCGAATGCAGTTTGCACAGGACTTCTCATAGTCGCGGCTTTATGCCGATTCGTTTACGAGACTGAGGTAGTAATCTTCAAGCGTTGGTGACGCCGGCGCAAATTCTTCGCTGGGCGGCTTCCCTTTCGAGACTACTCGCAGCCGCGGCAGTCCATTGAATGTCTGAGAAGAAATCACTTTGCATTCGGCTTTCACGCGTGACACGGCTTCCCGCGTCACGGTTCCTTCCCAAATCGTTTCTTTGAGTTCATCGATTGCTCTCTGCGGTACGCACGACGCGAGAATTTCGCCGTACCGAATGATCGCCATGTGACTGCAAAGATTCGAAACGTCACTCACGATGTGAGTTGAAAGTATTACTACAGTGCCTTCGCCCAGAGTTTCAGAAAGCAGGTTATGAAAACGCATTCGCTCTTCCGGATCGAGGCCGGCTGTCGGTTCATCTACAATAACGAGTTGCGGTTGCCCAATGAGCGCCTGCGCGATACCCAGACGCTGTCGCATGCCGCCTGAAAATCCACCGACCCTTTTGTTTCGATGCGCTGACAGGTTGACCTTTTCGAGTAGCAAGCCAATCAGGTTTCGGCGCTCCGCAGTTTCCCAAACGCCCTTGAGCTTCGCGAAATAATCAAGCGTCTGTTCCGCCGTCAATGTCGGATAAAACCCAAATTCCTGCGGTAAGTAACCGAGCATGCAGCGGGTCTGACCTTTGCGTGCTACAAGGTCAACGCCATCCATCATGACTGTCCCCGCGTCAGGCTCGAGCAAGGTCGCAACAATCTTCATGAGCGTGGTTTTGCCCGATCCATTCGGTCCCAAAAGTCCGAACATTCCGGAGGGTACGTCGAGGTCCACACCTTTCAAGGCGTGAACGGGTCCTTTATAGGTTTTGTGCAAACCCGTGATGCTCAACATGGCTTTCAGTTGTTCCCTTGACAGTCCAGGCAAAGATTGTAACTGTTGGGCGCGAGTTTAGTAATGAATAATGATCTGTACGACTGCATCGTAATCGGAGCGGGCCCGGCGGGCCTCTCGGCATCGCTGTTTCTCGCTCGCTATCTTCGCCGCACCCTAACCTTTCATCACAACAGCCCGCGTAATGAATACGCCCATGGCATCCACGGTTTTCTGGGCCATCACGGCATTCGGCCGAACGAGCTCCTGGCAAAAGGCCGCGATGAAGTGACGCAACACGGCGGATTGATTATAGAGGCGTGCGTGACGGCCGTAGAAAAAGTCGCTCCTGAACACTTTCGCGTCGTCGCCGGCTCTGACGGCACGGAAGATAAAGTCTTCGAGGCGCGACGATTGTTACTTGCCACCGGTCTCCGCGATCTGACGCCGAACTGTCCGGGGTTCCGCGAGTTCTATGGTTACAGTGTGCATCACTGTCCGGATTGTGATGGCTATGAAGTAAAAGATAAACGCGTGGCCATCCTGTCGTATAACCATAACTCGGCAGCTTTCGCGGCGAACCTTCTGACCTGGACCAGGCACTTAACATTGCTGACTGATAACCGTGAAATTTCGGCAAAGAACCGGGCGAAGCTGGATGATCTCGGTATTCCAGTTCGAACGGAAACCGTCGTCGCGTTAGAAGGCGATGAGCGAACGAGACAATTGCAACGCGTGATCTTTTCTAACACTGAGCCGCTTGAATGTGACGCACTTTTCTTTAATATCGGCACGCAGCTAGCCACTGACTTTCACGAGTCACTCGGCTGTCGCCTCGATCCTGAATGCGATCTCTTGTGGGTAGACGACACCCAGCAAACGAGCGTCGAAGGCGTGTACGCGGCGGGCGACGTTACACCGCACTCACAACTCGCAGTCGTGGCCGCCGCCGAAGGCGCGATGGCTGCCATCCACATCCACCGCTCACTGATTCCCGCGGAGCGGCGGGCCTGAATATCCGCTGATACCGAATATCGATACGTTTTCACGCCCGTTTGTGGAATAATGAGTGGGCGAATTCCCAGGCTTACCGAAATTCGCACTCAACCAGTCGAACGTCCGGAACCGTCTCCGCAAATACCAACAGCGCGATTTGAGTCAGTAACAACCTGCGAACATGTTAAAGAGAACGGCCATTATCTCAACTGCTATCCTCGTTCTCGCCCTCCTGCTTTCATTGAACCTTACGAATCCGAGTGCGGGCCAGATCAAGAAGGAGGTTGAAGGCGAGGCCGATGCAATTCGTGAGCGACTCAAATGGTTCAAAGAACGTCATCCGGACGTAGACCCAAAGCTGCGACTGAAGCGAGTACGTGACGAATACTACTCAAGAGAAGCAATCAAGAAACGCATTGGTCCGCGTGCAACGTCGTCCGCGAATACATGGGTATCGCTTGGGCCATCAAATGGTGCAGGCCGAATAAATTCGATCGCGGTACATCCCACAACGACCGGAACAATCTATGTGGGCGCGAACAGCGGCGGCGTCTGGAAAACAACGGATAATGGCGAAACGTGGCGGAACGTCACCGATTCAATCAACAATTTGAACGTCGGCGCTTTAGCGCTCGCGCCATCGTCTCCGAATGTGCTTTACGTTGGAACCGGATCAGAACACGCTGCCGGAATCGGTCTACTCAAGTCCACCGATGGTGGTGAAACGTGGCAATTCCCTTCGGAAGTGATCGCTTTCCGTTTTTCTCGCATCTCTGTTCATCCGACCAATCCGCTGGAACTCGTGGCAGCAAGTGATCGCGGCGGTCTTAAATCTATCGACGGTGGAGCTACGTGGACGGTCGGGATACCGAATGATCCATACTCTTTCGTGAACGACCTGAAGCGAGATCCAACTAATCCACTCGTGCTCTACGCCACTGCAAACACACCGCTCGGCGCCCGCGTGCTGAAGTCAACGAACGGAGGTAACAGCTTTACCGAGAAGATGACGGGACTACCCGCGGTCCCCGATCCTATCTCCATCGCGATTACTCCTTCGAATCCGAACGTGCTCTATCTCCTCACTGCGGTTCGCGGTAATGGTCCAGTTATCTCGCACGTATTCAAATCAACAGATGGCGGCGAAACGTGGCAGGATCTGACGGGGTTCTCGGGTAGTACTGACTTTGGGACGAGTCATCTGCTCGGCGGACAGGCCTTTCACGATAATACGATCATAGTTTCTCCATTTAACGCTAACGAGATCACCGTCGGCGGTGTCCATTACAGACGTTCTCTCGACGGTGGCGAGACGTGGTTCCTGCCGTTTTGTGATCTCGCGTTCAACTGTTTCCAGGTACATGTGGATTGGACGGACCAGCAATATCAGGGCTCAAGACTCTGGATAGCGAACGATGGAGGCGTATACAGCGCGCAGGGCAATGTCGCGGCGGAGCATAATCGCGGCCTCGCTGTTCGGGAGTACTATGCGATGTCGAATCACGATGTACTTACAAACAGCTTCCTGGCGGGATCTCAGGACAACGGAACAGATTTCCGTCTTCCGTCAGGTGGAACAGAGTTGTTCACTATGCCGTTCTGCGACGGGTTCGACTCTGCAATCAATCCACAAAATCCTTCAATCGCGTATGCGACTTGCCAGAGCGGGCACATTCGCAGGATGAGAGAATTTGGCGTTAATCCAAACATCCTCGGATCCCCGGCGGCGACCGTCATCTCGCCTCCGTTCGCGGCCAACGAAGGAAAACCATTCGCGACGCGATTGGTAATGGACCCGAATAACCCTTCAACTCTTTACACCGTCTCGCATCTTCGAGTTTGGAAAACCGAGGATGAAGGCGATTCGTGGACCCCGTTACCAAACACTGCGACCGACGGTTCAACCTTCGATTCGCTCTTTGGCGTAGCGGTCGCGAAAAGCAACAGTAACGTTCTGGTTGCCTGGAGCCAATTCGAGATCTTCAGGTCCACCGATGGTGGACAAACGTGGTCCAAAAAGTCTACTGGTCAGGTCATCTTCAGTTTGGAAATCGATCCCACGGATCCCAATGTGATTTACGTTGGTTCATTTAATTGCCTTGGATGCGGTGGCTTGTTTATGAGCACCGATGGAGGCAACACCTGGACTCCACGGCGGAACGGATTGCCTTTATCGGTTAGCATTCTCTCGATTAAAGTCGATCCGCTCGACTCAAACACGCTCTATGGCGGAACTTATAATGGGGTTTATACGACATCCGACCGCGGCCAAAACTGGACCTCATTGGGTTTGAATCTTCCCAGTGTTTTCGTTGAGGATTTGGAGATCGCAAAGGATGGTTCAACGTTACGAGCGGCTACCTATGGACGCGGCATTTGGGAGCTTCAGCTCAGACCTTCGGCAATAGCTAACATCAGCGGTCGCGTTTTCGATGAAAATGGAAACGGATTACCAGGCACAACGGTCTCGCTGAGCTTGCAACAGTCTGTCATCACTACAACGTTGACAGATCAAAATGGGAATTATGCCTTTGTGAAACTGGCGCACGGGCGTGACTATACGTTGACTCCCTCAAAACCGAGCGTTCAATTCAATCCTCAGGCGGTAACCCTGACGGATCTAACGTCCGATCAGACTGTGAATTTCAACACGGGAGGAGCTCCGACGCCAACTCCGACTCCAACCCCGACACCGACACCAACTCCCACTCCGACGCCAACACCAACACCAACACCGACACCAACACCGGCTACGATTCAACTGCTGACCGAAACATCAGAGACTACGCCCAATCAATTAGCCGTGCTGGATGCGTCGCTATTCATCAGAGATCCGTTTCCGGTGGTGAATACGCTTAGCCCATTCTTCGGTGGGGACTTGAGCACAAGAGTGATGATCTTCGCCTCAAATCTTCAGTTGGCCCAGGGCGACACGAGTTCCGCGGTGATGGTTAATTTGATCGACAGTAACAACAAGACTTACGACGTTCCCGCTGAAGACGTGAGACCCGTGCCGAACTTTCCATTCGTCCAAATCATCTTCAGACTACCTGAGAACCTGCCGGTCGGTGTGTGTACCGTCAAGGTTACGCTCCGTGGCGAAACGAGCAACCTCGGTACCTTCAGAATCCGCATTTAACCCCCCACACCGCTACTCATGTCAAAGCGCGACTGACGGAGGTCACACAATGTGATCTCAAAAGATTCGGCTTTTCAGTCACGTGACGGGGAGCCAGCCAGATGTCACGGCGACGGCGTGGTCGCTGATTGCTTCACGGACTGCGTATTTCGCGAGCAGTCGAGTTGAATCAACGGTCGGCAAAGGCGAGTTCGCGGCGGTTATGATTAGCGGGATCTCGGTGCAGCCGAGAATCACGCACTCGGCCCCTCTCGATTCGAGATCCGCAATTGCCCGCACAAAAAGATCAGTCGTGCTGGCGTTGAAGACTCCGAGACATAGTTCGTCGAAGATCGCGGCATTCAGTTGCTCCCTCATCGGTTCGTCGGGAACGAGCTTCTCGAAGCCTCGCTTCTTCAACGCGTTTTCATAGACAGGCCCGGTCATGGTCCAACGTGTGCCCAGCAGTCCAACGCGGTTCCATCCACGCTTCTCAATTTCGTGGCAAACGACCTGCGCGATGTGCAATCCCGGCAGCGGCAGCTCACCAGCGATCTGCTCCAACGCGATGTGCGCCGTGTTATCAGGACAAATGAAAAAATCTGCGCCCGCGTCAGCAACTTGTTGCACGCCCTGCGCGAGGAACTTTCCGACGACGGAGTGATCGTTTGCCTCCCAGCCCGCCATACTCAGACCCATCGGCACTGCACTCATGACGATGTTCGGATGCATGTGCGTTCCCAGGTGCACTGCGCCTTCATGGCACGCGGTCAGGAAACAAAGTGCAGCGCCTTCGGCACTATGCGCGACAATTCCAATAGTCTTCATCTTGTGGCTCTCCTGAAGTATTCTACAGTACGGCTAGGCAGACCATACGAAAGTCCTGTAAAGTTTCTCTGCGTTCACTCAATACGAAACGAGACACGAATTTATGAGCAAACGTTTTTCTGCGTTATCGATTCTTCTCCTGATCTTGATCGGCGCATCATCGAAAGAGCTCAACAGCCAGACTGGTGACCGTGCGCTCAAACTCGGCGAGCAAGTGAAAACGCTACCAGGCACTCCCAAACGGTACGCGCTCGTCATCGGCGTGGATCAATACGCAGATACTCAGATCACAACTCTCGGCGGCGCCAGCAACGACGCAAAGACGCTCGCAAACGCGCTCATTCAATACGCCGGTTTTCCCGGTGAGCAAGTGACTCTCCTTGCTTCCGATCAACCTGCGGAGCGACAACCAACACGCGGCAACATCCTCCGCCGCTTGTCGAACATGGCTGCCGTTATCCCACCCGACGGTCTTTTACTCATCTCGTTTGCAGGTCATGGAATCGAACGCGGCGGTCAGGCGTTTTTGCTTCCCTCCGACTCGCAGGTCAGTAACGACGTCGATCTCCTCGAGCAAACGGCGATCAATGTCACGCAAATAAAAGACAGGATCAAAAAGATCGGTGTCAAGCAGGTGCTCATGATTATTGACGCCTGCCGAAACGATCCGGTGGGCCGAGCAAACGCCGATAACCCATTAACAACGGCTTACACGCGTGGTTTCAATTTCGATCTTCGGAATCGCGAGGTGCAGGCATTCGCCACGCTCTATGCTACCGAAGTCGGACGCCGAGCGTACGAGTACAAGGAGAAGAAGCAAGGCTACTTCACGTGGGTGTTAGTGGAAGGTTTGCGCGGCGGCGCAGCAAATGAAAAAGGCGAAGTAACACTCGCGTCGCTCGTAAAGTTTTTGCAGGAACGAGTGCCTAAGCGGGTGTTGCAAGATCTTGGACCGGGTAAAGAGCAAAAACCGTTTGCGGTCGTGGAGGGTTATCGCGCTGATGAACTGGTCATTTCCGTGCGTGATGCGAAGGCACTCGCGTCGCAACCGTATGTGCCTGACATGAGTACCCAAACCAATGCTCCGGGCCGAGACACTTCCATCGAATTGAAAGCGGCTGACGCAAACTTATCACTGGCCGGCACAACCTGGACCGGCAGCAGACCTGAAACCGGTGAGTACACGATAAAGTTCCTAAAGGACGGTCAGCTTGAATACATCATCAACGTTATGCAGAACGGAGTCACCGCGCCCCGGACAGTGAAAGGCACCTGGAAGCAGGCTGGTAACGACGTTCAAATCGTTATCGGAAATTCGTATTCAGTCTTGCAGGGCACCCTTGAGGGTAGTCTCATGAAAGGAACCGCCACCAATCAAGAAGGCGTGTCGTGGAAATGGACTCTGTTCAAGAAGGAATAATATTTCGCGGGTTTACTAATAACCCTGAGATTCACTGTTCTTCTGCTTTCGTAACTCTCTTCGAAACGCCTGTTCCCTTTCCTCAACATACTCCTTGTATCCTGAGGGATCGATAAAGACTGTCGCCGTGCCGGCTTTCAACTTCGGATATTTGCCTTCCAAATTGTAGTAACTGCCGTGTGCGCCCAGGAAATAGTCACACGACAATGATCGGAGGCGGCGAAACGTCTGTTCGTAATCTTCAGTGATACGCGGATAAACTGTGTTGCGAAGCAGCTCGTAGCCGGGATTCACATTAGGACTACCGATGATGACGACATCGCGCATTTTCGAACCGTCGTTCACTCTCATGGTCCACGTCGTGCAGCCTTTTGTGTGGCCCGGCGTCAGATGCGCCTTGAGTGTCGCATCACCTAGTTTCACTTCATCTCCGTCTCGCAATATGCGATCAACCTTCGTTGCCGGGTAGAGGGTTGTCGGGTCATTGCCGTAATAAAAGTCACTCTTGCCACCGGATTCAACTACATCGGCATCGCCGTCCATCACCATGTATTTGGCGCCGGTGATTCGTTTGATGGCGTCGCTCCCGCCACAGTGATCAGAATGCGCGTGACTGATCAAAAGAATTTTGATGTCGCTGAACTTGAAACCCAGCGACTCCACACTCTTTTGAATCATCGGAACGCTGGCTTCAAGATTACTGTTGATTAGAATGTGGCCTTCCGAGGTCGTGACGAGGTAGCTGGCCAATCCCCGGCTGCCAACGTAGTGTAGATTTCCTGCGATTCGGAATGCGGGAAAAGGCTCCATCCAATCGTTCTGCACGGGTGGCGCAGCATCGTCGGCGCTGACGATAAGCACCACGATCATGGATAATGCAATACCCAGGATTAGGAAGGTTTGTCGTGTCATGTTTTTACTCGGACCAGCGGGGTCATCTTAGATCTATTTGGTCGGGTGCGCCAGATTAGAGAGTCATGATGTTGAAGATAGTCCAGGCTGGTGATCCGGTGTTGCGGAAGAAGAGCCGGCCGCTCACAAAAGACGAGATCACCAGTTCTCAGATACAACAATTAATCGAGTTAATGCGAGATGTCATGCGCGAGGCGCCGGGCGTGGGACTTGCTGCGCCGCAGATCGGTCTGTCTATTCAACTGGCAGTAATTGAGGATCGTGACGAATACCTCGCCCATGCCTCTGCTGATGAACTTGCGGAACGCCAGCGCTCGTCGATTCCCTTTCACGTAATCATCAACCCAAAACTCTCGTTTCCAGGTGACTCGACGGTCGAGTTCTTTGAGGGCTGTCTCAGCGTAGAAGGCTACCAGGCGATTGTAAACCGGGCCTTAAATGTTCGTGTCGAGTGTTTGAATGAACGAGGCGAGGAAGTAACCATCAATGCTCACGGTTGGTACGCACGTATTCTGCAACACGAGATCGATCACCTGAACGGAACGTTGTACATCGATCGAATGAAAACACGAACCCTCACCACTGGAGAAAACATGGTTCGATTCTGGAACGATAAAAGCATTCAAGACGTGCTGGCTGAACTCGAATGAGAACCGTAAACGCCGCACGATATGTCACGCCTTTGCGTGAAGGAGGCTCGCTGCCGGCGATCGTCGAAGCGGATGACGATGGCATGTACGTCCTCAAATTCCGTGGCGCGGGCCAGGGGACGAAGGCACTCATCGCGGAGTTGATTGCGGGCGAGCTCGCGCGGGCAGCCGGCTTTCTCGTTCCAGAGCTCGTCTTCGTCGCGCTCGATCCTGACATCGCTAAGACCGAACCCGATCCGGAAATACAGGATTTGATCCGCGCCAGCGGCGGGATCAATCTCGGACTCGATTATCTTCCCGGCTCCGTAATGTTCGATCCCGTTGCCGACAAGCTCGAAGCGGACCTCGCTTCACGTATCGTCTGGTTTGACGCCTACGTCACTAACGTAGATCGCACGCCGCGAAATGCAAACATGTTAATGTGGCATCGCAAGCTCTGGTTAATCGATCACGGCGCGGCGCTTTATTTTCATCATTCCTGGACTGACATGGACCGGCGCATCGGCGATCCGTTTCCCTTGATCAAAGAACATATCCTGCTTCCCTTCGCTACCGCCCTCGAAGCAGCCGACGAGGCCTTGATCGCACTAATCACTGAAGACGAGGTAAAACGAATAGTTAACCTCGTCCCTGAAGATTGGATGAACGAACACACTCCGTTTGGGACGATTGCAGAAAACAGACGCGCTTACGTCGACTACCTGATACGGCGCCTCGACGAGCCTCGCAACTTTGTTCAGGAGGCGATTCGTGTCCGATAAATTCAGGTATGACTATGCGGTGGTTCGCGTCGTGCCGAAAGTGGACCGCGAGGAGTTTATCAATGCCGGCGTGATAGTCTCGTGCCCTGAATTGTCGTTTCTGGAAGCACGCATCAAGTTGAATGAGTCGCGACTCCTCGCTCTCGATCCAAACGTTGACCTGGACCTCGTGCGAAAGCACCTGGCGAGCATTCCGACGATTTGTAGGGGTGGCGACGAGGCCGGATCGATTGGCCACCTACCACAACGCCAACGTTTTCACTGGCTCGTGGCCCCACGCAGCACCGTGATCCAAACGTCTCCAGTTCATACCGGCCGATGTGCCGACCCCGCCGCCGCGCTGGAACATCTTGTCGCGATAATGGTCGATGCTGCGGAAACAACCTAACGCGGTTGTACCATGCGCATACAGC
>DAIOGT010000031.1:17625-18793 GCA_036745095.1 Pyrinomonadaceae bacterium | reverse complement strand
GTATGGATGCCTTTAACTTACTCAAAGCCGATCACCGGAAAGTTGAGGAGCTGTTTAGCCAGTTAGAAAGCGCAAGCGGCCAGGCGAAACTACGCGTGTTTGAACAGATCAAGACTGAGCTTGAGCTGCACGCACACATCGAAGAAAAGATTTTCTACCCAGCACTGGAAGATCCCAAGGAAACGCACGATTTGACGCTCGAGGCGTATGAAGAGCATGACGTCGTCAAAAAGCTGTTAAAAGAATTAGGCCGGGCTAAGACCGCCACCGATGAGTGGGAGGCACAGGCTAAGGTGCTGCAGGAAAACGTCGAGCACCATGTCGAGGAAGAGGAAAATGAACTCTTCGAGAAGGCCGAGAGTGTTTTGGGTCAGGAAGAGATCGAAGCGCTTGGACAGGAGATGGAAGCCGAGAAGCAGCGAAAGCAACGCGGCTCGACTAAGAAGGCCTCGAGTAAAAAGGCCTCAAGCGCAAAGAAATCCGGAGCCACGAAAAAGTCAGCTTCTAAAACGAAGTCAGCATCGACAGCGGCAAAAAGGACAGGCGGGACCAAAAAAGGCCGATCTGCGGCTAAGAAAAGTTCCAAGTCAGGTTCAAAGAAATCCGGAAAGAAGACGGCAAAGAAGCGATAACGTCCTGCTCAAAGTCTCGGAAGTTTGCCACAAAGAGCACAATGCTTACGGCGCAGGCTGTTGAGTTTTGTGCGTCTTTGTGGCGAAAAGGAACAACTTTAGCTCCTCTCCATCCGGCATTCGTATAAAGCGATCAAAGTCGAACCCCAGGCGATCCAGTAATGCGATCGAGGCATCGTTGTGTGGAGTCGTAATCGCGAGAATACGGTCGAGTTTTTGACGTGCATCCTCCAACACAGCGCTTGCTGCTTCGAATGCAAACCCTTTGTTCCAATAGTCAGGCAACAGTGCGAAACCGATATCTGGATCCGGCAGCTCTTCGCGTTTGAGTAATCCGCAGATGCCGATAGGCGTGTGGGATTCTTTGAGCTCAACCGCGTAAAGCCCAAAACCATTCCGCTCATAACTAGCTGCGGGACCATTCAAAATGTATTGTCGGGCGTCTTCCACGTTCCGGACTTTCTTGTCGCCGATGTAGCGAAGAAATGATGGTTCGTTGAGGAGGGTCAGGATGAACTCAGCGTCGTCAACGGTGA
>DAIOGT010000031.1:0-17525 GCA_036745095.1 Pyrinomonadaceae bacterium | reverse complement strand
AGAAATGATGGTTCGTTGAGGAGGGTCAGGATGAACTCAGCGTCGTCAACGGTGAGCTGGCGCAGGAATAAGCGCGGGGTTTCGAAAACTGCCATACAAGGCGGAACCGGTAAGAAACGAGGGGCGGCCACGGCGGCCGCCCCCACAGTTGTCTCTGCCGCAATTAAATCTCGTTTGCGATTTGCTTTTCGTTGACATTAGCTCTCACGCGGGTGCGGACGAGCTGCCACGCGGAAGAATCTCGATCAAAATGCAGTTGCTTGATGCTGTGGGCCAATCCGAGAAGCTGCAACGCACGAATGCCGAGCCAGTTCAAATCGTACTCATACCAACGCACTCCATGACGCGCCGATGTCGGATGCGCGTGATGGTTGTTGTGCCATCCCTCGCCGAATGTCAACAGCGCTACCCACCAATTGTTGCGCGAATCGTCGCTTGTTTCGAACCTCTTCGTTCCCCATAAATGGGTGGCGGAATTGACCAGCCACGTTGAGTGCAGAGCAATTACTACTCGGAGAAAAACGCCCCACAGCATTACGCCCCAGCCTCCAAAGATGAAAAGCATCACGCCAACGATTACAAGTGGCACGTAGTAGAACTCGTTCAGCCAACGATAGTAACGATCCTTAATCATGTCAGGCGCATAGCGAGCGATGGTCGCCTCATCGTGATTCTGAGCCGTACCCCACAATATCCAGCCAACGTGCGCCCACCAGCCACCATCGCGAGGCGTGTGCGGATCGCCGGGACGATCTGTGTGTGCGTGGTGAATACGATGCGTCACGACCCACTGTATCGGCCCACCTTCGAGCGCGAGCGTGCCGCACGTTACGAGAAAATATTCAACCGCTTTCGGAACTTTGTAGCCGCGGTGGGTAATCAACCTGTGATATCCCATGCCGATGCCAAGACTTCCGCCGACCCAGTAAAGTACCACTCCGGTAATCACCGCCGGCCAACTCCAGAAAAAAAGCGCTGCCACCGCAGCGATATGCGCAACGATAAGAAAAATTCCGTTAGCCCAATTAACACCGAGTCGCTCTCGTGCTGCCTGAACTCCACCCTGTACTTCTAAATTCATTCGTCGTCCCTTTTTCTAAAAACAACATTCGCCGCTTGTAAAGAAGGGCGGCCACGAGGGCCGCCCCTACACTGTCTATCTAACCACAAAGACAGTCAGAACAGAGTCATTTGCACTAGAAATTACAAAACTGCGACACTCCGAATTCTATCGACCGCGTTGCGGTCGAAAAGAGCGCACTCCAACTCTGGACGCTCGTCCAAACGGCACGACGGGTTTGCCCGTACGCGCAGCCGTTGTTTGTAAACCACCAAAGCCTTCCGGCACGATGCGTTTCACCGGTTGCCCGATAAGTCGCTCGATTGCTTTCATCAACAACTCGTCGATCGGTGTGACAATCGTGATCGCTCTGCCTTGCTTCCCTGCCCGACCAGTGCGACCAACTCTGTGCACGTAGTCTTCGGGCACATGAGGCACGTCGTAATTGATGACATGCGACACGGCATCGACATCCAATCCGCGCGCTGCAATGTCAGTGGCGACGAGCACTCGCGTGCTGCCGTCGCGAAAATCTCGCAGTGCTGCTTCACGTTGTGGCTGACTGCGATCCGCGTGAATGCGGTTTACGCTGTGATTGCGAGCCTTGAGAATATGCGACAGCCGTTCACTTCCGCGTCGAGTTCGCGTGAAAACTAAGACCTTTTCCAGGGCTTCGCGTTCGTTTTCTCGCTCGAGCAGGTCGAGCAAAAGCGCTGTTTTGTTTTCCAATGAAACTGAATAGACAGTTTGCTCGACCATCTGTGCCGCGCGCCCGCGCTGGTTTACTTCAACCAATTTAGGCCGTTTCATTGTCGTGCGTGCAAGACTCTCGATAGTCGAAGACATCGTGGCTGAGAACAGCAACGTCTGTCTCTTTGAAGGCAACATTGCGAGAACTTTTCTGATCGCGGGTAGAAAACCCATATCCAGCATGCGATCCGCTTCATCAAGCACAAGGACCTCGATACTGGACAGGTCGATAGCGCCACGTTCCTTCAGGTCGAGCAATCGACCGGGCGTAGCAATTACAATCGTTGGCCTGCGACGTATGGTAGCGATCTGCGTTCTGATATTGGCTCCGCCCATAACGAGAACGCTGCGGTTATCTTTCAGATGATTGAGCTCGCCGTAGTTCTTTTCAATCTGGAGGGCGAGTTCGCGCGTCGGCGCAAGCACAAGAACACGAATGCCAGGGCGTGTTTGGAGGCTGAGATTCTGAATGATTGGAAGGAGGAATGCGGCGGTTTTGCCAGTTCCAGTTTCGGCGCAGCCAATTACATCCTCGCCGCTGAGGATGATCGGGATGGCTTTAATTTGTATTGGTGTGGGATTTGTGTATCCGAGGGATTCGCAAATACGCAGTTGTGTATCTGCTAATCCGAGTTGAGAAAAATTCATTAGATTCCTTTGTATATGCGATAGCTCGCATGTTGTTGAGCTCCTCTTGAGAACAAGGTTGCAGGATTGACAGGATTAACCAGTAATCCTGCCGAATCCTGCTGATTCTGTAACACCGGTTGGTTACCAGCGCGGCTCGGAGCGACGTCCGAAGCTACCGCCACCGCCACGATTGCCGCCGCCACCACCGCGATTACCACCACCGCCGTATCCGCCGCCGCCGCGATTGCCGCCAAAGCCACGTCCGCCGCCACCACCGCGATTTTCGCGTGGGCGCGCTTCGTTGACCTTTAACATCCGACCGCTGACTTCTTTGCCGTTGAACTGATCGATTGCCGATGCCGCTTCTTCTTCAGTCGACATTTCGACGAACGCGAAACCTTTCGATTGTCCGGTGTCGCGGTCTTCGATTATCTGAGCTGATTCAACCGTTCCCGCTTGGGCGAACAGTTCCTGGAGGTCCTGGCTGGTAGTTTGAAAAGCGAGGTTACCAACATAAAGTTTTTTTGCCATAGAGAGATCCCTTTTCCTTTTGTAGGAAATAAAAAGAAGCTGCGAATCAGATTTGGCTTCGGCGAACGGTAGCGTTCGAAGGATCAGGTTCGGATGCTCTAAATGTACGAGCGGCTTCAAAAAGTGTGAAACAAACCTGCTCTCGAACCATCCAAACGTCCGGCGCTAATCGTTTTGTGCGCGGGGCGCATCACCGTCGATGCGCGAGAGAAGGGTTAACCAGCGGGTATGATGGCCTAAATAGGGGGCAGGTTGCAAGTTGAGGAATCTGCGGCTTTCCCGTTGATGCTCCCGTTTACTCATAACGAGCACTCGCAAAAGGCCCAGAAATCACAAAAGGCGAAGTAAACCCGTAAACTTCACCCTCACGGAGTACGTGTATATGCGATATTTAACCGGAGGAAGTTACGTGGCGCCAAAGATTGGAACAGCTCCACAGTTTCCTGGAGTGCCTCGTCCATCCGAGGCACTCTGCTTGATATCCAAGGATCTCTCGCTATTACCTCACCGATGTAATCTCTCCGAAATCGCCGCCGACCGCGAAACCAGCTTGACATAAATGCAACGCTGTACTCAGTATTACTTCACACGGAACTAGAAGAATCATTTCTTAGAAAACCGGTACGGTTCGGGCTCCATAATTCTCCCGACACCAAGGACCTTGATCGGAGCTACAAATGTCATTTCCAGAACAAAAGAAAGCATTAGACGCGTCAACACCACTTCATAACGAGGGCGCGGCCCATGCAACCAACGGCGCCGGCGTCGAGCCTGATATGGGCAACATCGACAAGATCAGAGACATCCTCTTCGGCGGTCAAATGCGCGATTACGACCGGCGGTTTTCCCGTGTGGAGGAGCAACTAGTTAAGGAATCTCTTGAGCTGCGCGAAGACACGAGAAAGCGTTTCGAAGCGCTCGAGGCATTCGTTAAGGCCGAGTTCGCTGCGTTGACTGACCGTCTTCAAGCTGAGCAACGGACCCGTGACGACGCTGTCTCAGGTTTATGGCGCGGCGTGCACGAGTCGAGTCAAACGCTAAGTGCAAAGCTCGGTGAGGCCCAGGAGCAAACGGCGCGCGCACATAGCGATTTGCGACAGCAGATTCTCTCGCAGTCGAAAGATCTCAATGATGAGATGCGCCGTAGGCAAGATGATGTAACGGCATTGATCCAGCGAGAAGTAGCGGATCTCAATCACGGCAAAACAGATCGTTCGTCACTGGCAACCCTGCTCACTGAAATGGCCATGCGATTGAACAACGATCTCAAACTGCCCGACACCAATTAAGACCGCGCTTGTCCCTCTCGTAGGTCGCCACCATGCAGTCTGATGCGCCGGACGTGCTTGATCACGAGCTAGCTGCCCCTTCATCAAACGATGACGAGAGCATGGCGGAGCTCCGAACTCTGCTGCTTGGTCCCGCAGAAAAACAGATTGCCGAAGTACACGAACGACTAACCGATCCACGACGGCAACTTAGAGAAGTCAGTCATGTGTTGCCTGCCGCCATTCGCTCCCGCAAGGACGACGAACTCACCGACGCACTGGCGCCAACCGTAGCAGCAGCGCTGCAGCAGTCAGTGCGAAAAAATCCTAAACCTCTCGCGGACGCAATCTTTCCCATTATTGGCCCAGCGATCAGGAAAGCCATCGCCGCTGCCTTGAGTGGGATGGTCCAATCACTAAATCAGAGCATGACCTACAGCCTCTCGGTTAAGGGTCTGAAGTGGCGACTTGAAGCCCTGCGAACCGGGAAGTCGTTTGCGGAAGTGGTACTGCTCAAAACACTGCGCTACCGAGTCGAACAAGTTTTCCTGATTCACAGGGAGACGGGGTTGCTGTTGCATCAGGCGTCGGCGCCAGGAATAAAACTGCAGGATGCGGACATGGTGTCGGCAATGCTGACCGCCATCCAGGACTTCGTGCACGACTCTTTTGCCACGCCAAAGGATGACGAGCTGGAGACCTTACAGGTCGGCGAACTGACTGTATGGATCGAGCGTGGTCCATTCGCGGTACTGGCGGCAGTTATTCGTGGCAACGCCCCACAGGATCTGAGAATGGTTTTGCAGGAAACCCTGGAGCGAATTCACCTTCAGTTTGGCCAGGCGTTGAGTGAGTTTAAGGGCGACGCGTCGCCTTTTGAAAATTCGGCACCGCTTCTCGAAGATTGTCTCGAGGCCCATTACGATACCGGCCAAGACGCAACCACTCGCCGAAGAATCACTCCGCTAACAGTCATCGTCAGCTTACTGCTCATCGGCCTGCTTGTCTGGGGGTTCTTCTGGTTGCGCGACAGGCGACGTTGGGATGGCTATGTTGAGAGGCTACGAAATGAGCCCGGCATTGTTGTTTCGGAGAGTGGCACGAGGGCAGGAAAACGTTTTTTGAGCGGTCTGCGCGATCCCCTGGCGCGCGATCCGAACTTACTAATGCATGACTTCCAGATCAATCCAAATGACATTGTTAGCCATTGGGAACCATTTCAATCGTTGACGCCTGACTTTGCTTTATCGAGAGCGAGAAGTTTATTGAGTCCGCCGGCGACCGTTAAGTTGAGTGTAAAAGATGGAGCGCTGGAAGCCGAAGGATTTGCGACGCACGAATGGGTCACGGAAACACGCAGGGCTGCTCGTTTCTTACCTGGTCTTGCTGGGATACACGATGAGAAGTTGTTGGACCTGAATCGCATCCAGGATCCGTTGCTGATGTTTCAACTCGATCGATCAGATTTAGTTCCCGGGCAGGAGGAAAAGTTCAATCTCCTGGTTGCAGATATCGAGCGTCTACAGGCAATAGCCATGGGACTGAAAAAGAACGTGAGACTGGAGATCTCCGGGCACGCTGATGGAACCGGTACAGAGGCCCGGAACGCTGCTCTACGTGAAGAGAGAGCGAGGACGATCGCATCGGCCCTTGAATCAAGGCTACCCAAGTGGCCCAATCTAACAATTCACGCGGTCGGATCAAGTGAACGGCTCAAGGAAGAAGTTACTGATGCTGACCGAGCGACCAATAGAAGTGTGACGTTCAAAGTTGTTGCGACTGATGTTCAGTGATTTCGGCGAGTTTGGAGGCTCCGCATAAGAAGGCGTTCTCATGATCCAGAAAAAGATTTGTATGTTGGGTAGTTTCGCGGTCGGCAAGACGAGTCTCGTGCTCCGCTTTGTCGAAAGCATCTATACCGATAAATATCACACAACGGTCGGTGTTAAGGTCGACAAGAAGGTTGTCAAAGTTGGTGAACAGGAAACTACACTCCTGCTGTGGGACCTCGAAGGCTCGGAAACAGAGCACGACTTGCGCAAGTCGTACTTGAGAGGTGCTTCGGGTTACCTGTTGGTCGCGGATGGAACGCGTAAGGACACCCTCTACGATGTTTTGTCGCTCCAAGTGCGCGCCGAGGAGGCGCTTGGACCAGTGCCGTTTCTCCTGCTCCTGAACAAATCGGATCTTACCGACATATGGGAGATTGATGATCGTGAGAGGGCGGCAATCCAGCAGAAAAACTGGCAGATAATTGATACCAGCGCCAAGACCGGGCAAGGAGTCGAGGAGGCATTTCTGGCTCTGACCGTGAAAATGATGGAGAAACACAATGGCTGATTTGCCTGGTCCAATCCGCGAATTCATCGATGCTCTTACGGATGACTTGTTGGCCCCAGCGTTCATGCTGGTCTCAGACGAGGGTGGACTCATCGACTGGGGTGGGGCGTTGTCCTCCTACGGAATAAACGGTCTGGAAGAGAACATGCAAGTCGGTAATCACGTCCCATTTCTCGTGGGTATATTGCCGGTCGGTTCTGGCAGCGTTTTTCTGCCGAGGGTCCAAACCGCACCGCAAGTGTTTGCTGATGTCTACTTGTTTCGGCGGCACGAAGGAACCTGGATCTTGATGTTGGATGCAACCGATGATGTCAAGAAGAGGCAGGTACTTCAACAGCGCACTTACGACATTGCTCTCCGAGCTGCTGAACTCGAACACGAAGGTCGAACACTCTACGACGCTAATAGCAGGTTGGCGCAGGCCGTTAAAGAACAGACGTTCGAATTGTCGCGAACGGTGGTCCGATTACAGCAGGAACTGGCTGAGGGCCGGAAAAGGGAGGAGGCATTGACTGCGAGTGAAACGCGCTTCCGCAGTTTGTTTGACAGCAACGTGATCGGGATTGTGTATTTTGATAGCGTCGGGAACATCTTTGAGTCCAACGCTACCTTTCTTGAACTTTTGGGTTATTCGAGCGACGACTTGAAACGAGGCTTTCTCACGTTTAAGCAGATTGCGGCCAACGTTGATGAAGCTGGTTCTTTAAGTGCGCCAGAGACCTTGAGCCAACAAGAGTTCACTCGAAAAGACCAAACCCAGGTTTCCTTACTCTTTGCTACCGCACCGCAGATTGAGGCGCCAGGAAACCGGATAGGTTTCGCAATTAGTTTTCCCCAGCCTAAATCCACACACGCCGGCTCGTGATCCGTTTCTTCACACTAATCGTTCAACACGAACGTGATCTTGAGTCTGACTTTGTATTCAGTGATGTTGCCATCCTTGATGTTAACTTCATGGTCCTGAACCCACGCACTCTGCACATTTTCCAGAGTTTTGGAGGCTCGTTTAATCCCAATTTGTAGTGCATCTTCGAAGCTCTTCGTCGAAGAGGCGGTGATCTCCGTTACTTTGGCTACGCTCATGTTGTTTCTCCTTATGAACGGTAGTGTATTCCGGAATAGCTGCTACGTCATCTGCTCAAAATCAATTCCAAAATCACGAATGTGCGCGAACGACACGTTGCTGGCGAGGATTTGGACTGTCTGGTGTTTTTTGCTCAAGTCGACCTGCCGTGTGACTACTTTGATCAAGTTAAGACATAATAGCCACGTTGAAGAGGTTGTTGAGATCCATCGCCAAGGTGTGGATACGATCACGACGTGTGCTGTCTTTAATCACGGCAGCACTGTTCATTTGCGCCCACGCAGTGGCTCAACAACCGGACCCATCGCCCACCCGCACTGGGCGGGCCTACTCCGCTCCTAATCTGCCCAAAACTCCGCCTGCACCTGGACCACAAGCTCCTTCGCCCGTGACGTTCACCGATATCGCCGGTCAGACGGGCATCGCGTTCAAACACGCCGCGTCCAAAACATCACTGAAATACTTGCTGGAGACGATGGGTAGTGGAGTAGCGCTTTTCGACTACGACAACGACGGAAGGCTCGATCTCTTCTTTACGAATGGAGCGCTACTGAAAGATCCGATGCCGCGCGAACAGGCGCCTGACAAGAGTGCGCCGAAATACTGGAACCGGCTCTACCAACAAAAGACGGACGGGACTTTTGTCGACGTCACCGAGCGCGCAGGAGTCAAAGGCAATGGCTACAGCATGGGCGCGGCAACCGCTGACTACGACAACGATGGTTACGTCGATCTGCTTGTTACCGGATACGGCGGCAGCCAGCTTTATCACAATAATGGCGACGGTACTTTCAACGATGTCAGCAACAAACTTCCGGTCAACAGCGGGTGGACCACAAGCGCCGGCTGGTTTGACTACGATCGCGACGGTCGTCTGGATCTCTTCATAGTCCGTTACATGGATTGGGACTTTGAAACTGGTTCGATGTTTTGCGGTGGACCAGCAGTGACGTTGCGCGCCTATTGTCATCCCGACAACTTCAAGGGCGCGGGGAATACTCTTCTGCACCAGAAGTCCGATGGCACCTTTGAAGACGTGACTACACCCGCCGGCATTGCAGATCCGGCGGGCAAAGGTCTCGGCGTCGCGTTCGCGGACTTCGACAACGATGGCTGGACTGACATTTTCGTTGCGAACGACAGCGTGCGCCAGTCACTTTACCGAAACAAGGGCAACGGTTCCTTCGAAGACATCGCCGTGATGTCGGGCGCCGCCTATGACGAAAACGGTAGAACTTTTGCCGGCATGGGTATCGACTGTGCCGATTACGACAACGACGGTTACAGCGACGTCTTTATCACGACTTTGTCGAACGAGAAGTACGCCCTTTATCGCAATAACGGTGATCTGAGTTTCACTTACGTGACAAATACATCAGGCATCGGACAGATCACGTTGCTCTATTCCGGCTGGGGAACGCGTTTTGTCGACGTCGACAACGATGGTTTGCGCGATCTCTTTGTCGCACAGGGTCACGTTCTCGATACGGTGGAAAAGTCAACAGCTTATTTGAAATATGAGCAGCCGCTGCTGTTGATGCGTAACACAGGCAAGGGGTTCGTGAATGTGTCGGCGACTGCCGGAGCTGCGTTTAAGAATCCGATCGCTGCACGTGGCGCAGCTTTCGGTGATCTCAATAACGACGGGCAGTTAGACATCGTAGTTGGCGTGCTCGAGGGTGGTCCATTGGTCCTTCGCAACACCGGGACACGGAATCACTGGCTCGGAGTGTCGTTGACGGGTTCAAAATCTAACCGACAGGGCCTCGGTGCGCGCGTGACAGTCACGGACAATTCCGGCAGAAAGCAGTTTTTTGAAGTGACCACGGCCGGGAGTTATATCTCGGCGAATGATCCGCGCATTCTCGTCGGGCTTGGCGAGGCGAAGGGCGTACGCTCGGTGGAGGTACGCTGGCCCAGCGGACGTGTTCAAACTCTCAGTAACCCGTCGATCGATCGATACATCGTCATGAAAGAATCGGACTAAGCGACTATGACGAATCTCGTTAGCGCGTGTTTAGGGTGATCACCGTGACGGAGTGTTTCGGCAAGGTCAGAACGAACGGACGCCTGACGGGCAACGTCGCCTGCTTGATAAAGACCGCATCCGGTTGCAAAAAGTCGTTGGAAGATTTTAGCGAAGCAGCCGTAACCGTCTTTACTTCTGCACGCTGACTGAAAGTGGCGCCTTGAACGTCAATCGTTGTCGTAATTGCGGCGGTGCGATGTGTATTTACCGCTTTTATGAATATTTTTGAAGACGCGCGGTTCACGACCACGTCGAGATAGGGAACGTTGTCGCCTTCCCTGCTCGTGCTGAAGGTTGGACCAGTAACAGTTGTGGCGAGGCGATCGTTCCCACGATGTTCGTTGTAAAGCTGATTGACAAGATAAATCGGAGACACGAACACGCCATGGCGACCCGCCTGGATGATTCCGCCCGGCCATCCGTTAACGAGATCCGAAACAGCGCTCATCTCGACAATCGCTCCGGATCGTTCAAAGACGTTCATGAGCCGCGCGGCGTACAGCGCTGACTCGAGGGAGTATTGCTGCTGCGTGGGAAGATCGAGTCCCCACTCGTTTATCGCGAGCTTGATCTGCCGGCCGGGTACGAGTTCTCGCATCGCTTGTTCCAGTTGCCCGTAAAACCGCTCGAAGAATAAAGGACGGGCCATCAGGTTCATCGGATCGTCACCCATCTCTCGACGCCCGTAATAATGATGCACTGCGAGGTAGTCGATGTGCTGCCCGGCAATACGCAGCACGGTCTGGTTCCAACTCATGTTGTTGTCACCAACGGCAATCAGCTTGATTGAAGGATCGACGGCACGCATCGCTTTCGCGTAGCGAAGATAATTGCGCGCGTACGTTTCGGCATCGGAGTGGCCGCGTACCCAATTCCCCCAGATCTCGTTACCAATCTCCCAATACTTCACGCCGAACGGTCGCGGATGACCGTTCTCAGCTCGCCTCGCCCCATACTCGGAACCTGCTGGTCCATTGCAATATTCAACCCACGCAGCGGCTTCTTCCACAGTTGCGCCGCGTCCTTCCACATTAACGGTGATTGAAGGTTCCGCGCCCACAGCGCGAGAAAACAGGATGAACTCATCGGTGCCAAAATCACCCGGCTCTGGTTCGTTCTTCCAGGAGAGATTGGACCACGTGACCCGAGCGTCGCGCGGCCCAACACCCCACGGCCAACGATAGTCTTGCGCGACATTTCCGCCCGGCCACCGAATGAAAGCCGGCCTCAGCGCTTTCACCTTATCGAAGACCTCACGGCGCACACCGCCGGGCATCGCATCACCGGGCATCAAGGAAACCTGATCGATCCAGATCGTGCCTTTGCCGGGAAAGAGGATCGCGAAGCGTGCGAGTGAATCGGTCTTCGCTGGCGTCAAAGTAAACTCATACTTCCGCCAATCACCACGAATCGCGCTGACGTCCGTTGAAGCGTAGATAGCGCCCTGTTGCGCTTCAGATTCGAGAGCGAGGGTAACGGCGCCAACGTAATCACTTGTCTTCATCCAAAGATAACCCTGATATCTCAGTCCGGCTTTGACGGGAATGCCGGATTGATAAATCCCATGCCGCTCGATTACGCCGTCGCCTGCCTGGACGCGCTCCGAATGTTGCTTCATCTCGCGTTCACCGGTATTAATTTTCAACTTTTGTTGTGGCGCGTAGGCGACTTCTTCGTCCCAACCAAAAGCAAGCGCGTAGTCATCATTTCGATCGTCAGGATAGCGTTCCCAGTAACGGGAAAGGCCGATGATGTTGGGCGGTTCTTCGAAACTGCGGTTGCGAATCAACTCGGCCTGCAAACCGCGCTTGATTCCTTCATACATGAACTCCAGAAACTGGCCGTAGAGTAACGGACTAATCCGGTTTTCGACTCTGCGCGCGTCGATGGTGACTCTGGCGGTTAGGGTTGTTTGCGCGTTGGCAAGTGGAAAGTGTGCGACGATGACGACGCAAAGCAGCGCCGTCGTCAATCGCAAAGTCATTCGAGCTGGTCCAAGTTTGTGTCTAGCGTAGCGCAAGCCGAATCACTGTCAGCGACTGTGGCGTAAGTGTAAAAGGAAACTGGTTGCCGGAGATGGTAATCTGCCGCTCAACGGGTGCGACCCTCGTCGGATTGTCGAGACTGTTCTCCGCTTTCAAATCAGAGCTCGCGAGCACGAAAGTCTTGCCGGTCTTGCCAACCCGTTTCGGGCCCGCGATGTTGATCGTGATTGGTTTCTCAGCCGCACCAGTGTTGACCACCTTCAAAATGGCTTCGCCGGCGGGTTCGTCGAGCGAGGCGGTTGCGTAAACTTCGCCGTGCCCGTTTTTGTTCGAACCGTCCAACAGCACCGGCAGCAGCCTCGTGCCGCGATTTACACTGAACAACTTCTGCACGTAATAGTTTGGCGTTCCGTATGAGCGCAGATTGTCAAACCAGATCATGTTCGGCGTCCACTGCCAGGCCTCCACGTGTCCAAACAACGGCGCGTACGACGACATCGTAACCACATCCGCATTGCGTTCGAGGCCCGTGATAAATGCGGCCTCTGAGAGCGCGCACTCCCAATTGTTTTTATTGTCAGGACTCGCAATGCCGACGCTCTGCGCGGCGTACTCACCGGCAAACACTTTCGGCCCGGTGCGCGGGTATTTGTCATAACGTCCGGCGTTCTCGCGAAACCACTTCGGCGCCATGTAGTAGTGCTCGTCGATGAGGTCGGCGTTCAGCGCTCGGAGCTTTTCCCATAAGAAATCGAAACGTTCTCCGTCCGGAGATGGTCCGGAACTGGAGATTAGTTGCACATTCGGATATTTCTCCTTCAGCACCTTTGCGAATACCTCGTATCGCTCAATGTACTGCGGTCCCCACTGTTCATTACCAATGCCGATCATTTTCAAATTGAAAGGCGCGGGGTGGCCCATCTGCGCGCGCTTACGGCCCCACTCCGTGTTAGCGGGCGCATTAGCAAATTCGATTAGGTCGATCGCGTCCTGAATGTAATGGTCCAGGTCCTCGAGCGGCGCCAGCTCGCTGGAATTAAACTGGCACGCCATCCCGCAGTTCAAAATCGGCAGTGGCTCCGCCCCAATGTCTTCGCTCAGCAGGAAATACTCGTAGTAACCAAGTCCAAAGGATTGGAAGTAATCGGGTGTTGGTCGCCAGTTGAATTCCGTGTTCCAGCGGTTGATGATCAGCCGGCGTTCATCAAGATCGCCGATCGTTGTTTTCCATTGATAGCGTTGATCGAGATAACGGCCTTCTACGATGCAACCGCCCGGAAACCTGAGAAAACCAGGCTTCATATCCTTCAACAAGGTGACCAAATCCTTGCGCAAGCCGTTGGGGCGATTCTGGTATGTGTCTTTAGGGAAAAGAGAGACCATGTCGATATCGACTGTGCCTTCACCCTCGAGTAGCAACGTCAACCGGGCTTTGCTGCTTGTGTCAGAAGCGCGGACGGTTGCGGTGTAGGTTTTCCAGTCCTTTGTGAAATCGGCAACGCGTGCTTCTCCCAGCAGCCGATCGCCCTCGTTAATCTCGACCCGTAAACTATTCGCTGGACCATCAACGCGACGCAGCATGATGGAGAAGGTGTACTCAGCGCCTTTCTCGATACCGATGCCACGGAAGCCTTCGTTTATCAAACCGGAACCTTTACTGCCGGCCGGTGCCTTGATGCGCACGTAGTGCGAATTGGCGGTGTCTTTAATCGATCCCTGGTCAAAGACGTGGAGTTGCGCCTTTGGTTCGCCGCGATCGACCGCGGTCCAGCCCATCATCGGGTTAGGAAACTCAAAGGAACGGTTCTTTACTCGCTCCGGATATAGCCCGCCATCGGCGCCGAAGTTGATGTCTTCAAAGAAGAGACCGAAGAGTGTTTTAGGGACTGCCGCGCCAGGTTTATCAGCCTGCACCGTGATGTTCGCCTGTGCGAATGTAACAGGGGTTACCACGGCGATCACGCAGAGGATCACAAGCAGCCCCGTCCAAAAAGATAATTTAGTTTGGGTTTTCATTTCTTATGTGCTTTTTGGTGGCATGTCGTTGTCGCGGCTTCAATTGCTCTTCGTCTTGCCTGTCATGCGCTTGATGAAGTCAACCTCTTCCTGAAGATATGGTTTGCCGTCCGTACGAAAAACCTCGTGAAACCAGACTGACGGCTCGCGATCCGTATATGCACGTTCCCACGAATCCCAGGGCAAGTGAGTCTGAGACTTACCCTGTACGAGTCCCCAGTTGATCATGCCCACGTTGTGGGCTTTGCCGACGAGGAGACCACCGAAGAAGAAACTGCCATTTCCGCGGGCCATGTATTCAGTGCAAATCATCGGCCGGTTGTAACGTTTCAGCCAGTTGATGCGCTTCTCCAATTCGGTAGGCGCGTCGTAGTTGTGAAACGTGACGATGTCTGAGAGTTCGATCTGCAAACGGTCCATCCTCGTCATTTTCTCCGGTGTGGACCAATCACCCTTCCAAACACCCGAAGTGAGTGGCTGCTGCACTTCAACCTCACGCGCCCACGCAAACGTTTTCGGAAGCAGGGCCAGGACCAGGTCGACTTTGTTCTTCGGTTCGAGGTGGTTGTAGCTGCCCGGGTTTATATTGTCCGGTTCATTCCAGAGATCCCAGGCCAGCACGCGTGGGTCTTTGCCAAACGCTCCCACGACACCTTTCACATACGCTTCCAGATGCGTGTACTCAGCCGCTTTCTGTAATCGTGTTCTGCTTGGACTTTGCACCCAACCCGAATTGTGCACGCCCGGTCGTGGTGCACGCTGCTTACCTAACTGCGGATCCGGATCCCAGACCGAATCGAAGAGCACGAAGATCGGTTTGATTCCGTGTCTCGAACTGATTGCGAGAAACTCATTGAGACGGCGCTTAAAACCTTCGGCGTCCTGCTGCCAGAGGAGGTCGTGCAGGTAAACACGCATCGTATTCATGCCGAGCTCAGCGGCCCAACCCAACTCGAGATCAATTCGCTTTGGATCAAACGAGTCCGCCTGCCACATCTCCAGTTGATTGATCGCGGACGCTGGGTTGTAGTTGCTGCCAACCAGCCAGGGCTGACTTGCGTACCACTCGCGAGCCTTTTCTTCCGACCATTTCTCAACCGGCGCGGCAACAACCGCGATAGACAACAGAATTAGAGCTACAAAAACGTGCAGAATCTTTCGCATTCGTATCATCGACAGAAAACCTCCAGGGATCCGACGTTACTCCGGTCGAACTATGCGTAGTCCATAGAACCCTCCCGCCATGTTTCCAGGTAACGCCTGGAAGCGGACGGTGATCTTCGTTTTATTGCGGGTCAGCTCGGGGGGAATGTTGTAGGTTTGATCGAAGAATTGGCCCGGCTTGTTGTTTCTTAAGGACTGGCCGGCGATCTTCACTTCATCAACGAGGATGGCGAAATTTCGCTCACCAGTTTCACCGCCCCAGTAAGTGACGACAAGCGACACCCGTTGATCCGGCAGAACCTTTAGATCGAAAGAGATCCAACCGCCATTCAAGGCGTGTCGCCATTTACGGCCCAGGTGCTCTCCTGTTTCGATCTGCTCGCCACGCATATTGTGATCGCGCTCAGGCTGCATCTCGCCCGGCTGCACAAAATCAACGGTCATCGCCTCCAAATGGCGGGCGCGTTCCAGCTCTTTTCGATAATCCGATTCGCGTTCGATCCACTGTTGCGCGGTGAAGAGATCCCAATAGACCACGTAGCGGCGGTGATGCAGACGGTAAAACGGAGAAAGCTGCACGTCTCGCGGCCGCCCCACGCTCGCGGTAAGGAAGGTTGCCGGTTCTGAAGCGGGCTTAACCCAGTCAGCTATCGAATGGTTATCGGTAACAAGCGCAGGAACGAGAACCAAACCCTGCACGCCCGACTCGTCCGCTGGTCCAAGTTCGCCCGCCAACACGATCGGACCATAAAGAATGGCCGCGCGTTGCGGATTGTCCGGCAGTGTTTCCATTCGCAGCGACATCGGAATGGTTAACTGAACTCGATCTCCATTCTTCCAGGTGCGTCTTATTTCAACGAAACTTCCTGGCTGGCCGGCGACGCTTTCGGTTTTTCCGTTGACGACTACGGTAATTCCCTGTCTGGCCCAACCCGGATGCCGCAGACGCAATCCCAGATTCACCGGTCGCCGCGTTTTGAAAGTTAGCGTTGTCGTGTTCGTGTTCGGGTAGTTCGTCTCCTGCGTCACCGTTAAATTCTTTTCACGCCAGGTCAGCTCCGACGGAACAAAGAGGTTCACCCACAATTTATCGTCATTATGAAAGTAGATTGCCTCGCCATACTTCGCGTGGTTCTCCATTCCCGTGCCGACACAGCACCAAAAACTGTCAAAGGGAGTCGAATAGGTTTTTCGTGAACCCGACTTCAGGGGCACGAAATAACAGACCATGCCATCGTCCGGGTTCTGCGATGCAAGTATGTGGTTATAAAGGGCGCGTTCGTAATAATCCGCATACTCGACGGAGGCACGCCACTGAAACAGGTGTCGAGTAAGCCTGAGCATGTTGTAGGTGTTGCAGGTCTCGGTGGTGTTTTCGGACAGACGATCGTTGAGTTTGTCGGGTGGTCCAAAATGCTCGCCTTCGCTATTCCCGCCAATAACGTAAGAGTGGTGATGAACTACACGGTCCCAGAAAAATTCCGCTGACGTTTTTTCGGTCTCGTCTCCAGTTATTTCGTAGCGGCGTGCCAGCCCGATGACTTTTGGAATCTGGGTATTGGCATGTAGACGAGGCAAACGATCCTCGCGTCGCGCCAGTGGATCCAAAACGGCTTTATGATGAAAGCGCCGGGAGAGGTTGAGATACTTTTCATTACCAGTGCGGGCATACAATTCAGCGAGGGATTCGTTCATCCCGCCGTGCTCACATGCCAGCATGCGCTGAAACTGTTCGTCGCTAAGTCCGCCGACAATCGTGCCGGTCCAGTTCGCGAGTTTCACTGCTATGCTCAGCGCTTGCGGGTTCCGGCAATAGCGATTGGCGTCAAGCAGTCCAGCAAAGAGCTTGTGCAACGTATACCAGGGCACCCAGCCGCCGTTCAGGTCAAAACCCTGTGAACGAATCTGTCCAGCCGCAACCTCCGCAAAGAGCTTCTTACCGTTCGGAATAGCCGCGACATAACCGTTACCGTTGGCGCGTTGAATAACTTCAAGCTCATTCACGATGTAACTGACGCGTTCGCGAAACCGCGCATCACCCGTGGCGGCAAACATCATCGCGCAGGCCGAAAGGTAGTGACCAAGAGAGTGACCGGCGATTCCTCTCGCTTCCCAACCTCCGTAGACTTCACCTTTTGGAGTGAGTCCCGCTTCTTTTCTGAACCAGCTCAGTAATCGATCGGGCTCGAGACGCAATAGATAATCTGCGTCGAGCATCATGGCGCGCTTGAACGGGCCCTCACGTAGTCGAACTTCGTCCAGCTCAAACGCTCGTGCTTCGCGCTGAATTCGATCGCGGACCACCGGTCGGTTCTGCGCGGGGCCCGTGACCACGCTCAACAACAACACACAAATAGCAACCAGCGACCGGTACAGGATTGCTGTTAGCGAAGGGAGATTCACCTGACTCCTAACAGAATGTCCATCGTAAGCTGATCGAGCCGTTCATAATTCAGGCCACGACTTGCCAATCCCGCACGATCGAAAGTAGCCGACAACAACTCGCCCGCATGTTGCGCGGAGAACTTGTTTCCCGTTCCATCCCCCGCGGTTTCTGCTATCCCCGCGAGCAGCGCCTGGATTTCCGTATCGGTGTTCCATTGCGCGGCTTTATCCTTCAGGATCAAATACGTGCGCATGCAACCGCGGGCGAATTCCTTCACGCCTT
>DAIOGT010000030.1:0-34113 GCA_036745095.1 Pyrinomonadaceae bacterium | reverse complement strand
ATCAGGAAGTACATCGGCACGAGCGACACTTCGAAGAACAGGTAAAACAGGAACAAGTCCATCGAAGAGAAGACGCCGATCACAGCCGTCTGCAAAAGCAGCAACAGGACGTAATACTCTTTTTCTCGTTTTTGAATGTAGTCCCACGAAGAGAGGGCGGCGATCGCGCCGAGCAGCGTAGTCAAAACGATCAGCAGCACGGAAACCCCGTCAACGCCCATTTGATAACGCGCGCCGATGATGGGTATCCACAGGTGGTCTTCGAGAAACTGCATGCCGCCGGTACCGCGGTTGTACTTCAACAACCACAGCGAGATGATGAAGTCGAGCGCAAACCACGCAGTCGCAAAGCGCTTGATCAGGCTCGACTGGTCTTTCTTCATGAGCGCGAGGATGAGAACTGCGCCCACCGCCGGCAGCCATGTGATTAGGGAGAGAATATAAGAGTTACTCATTTGAATCCTGTTTTTAAGATCGCAATATCGTGTTACCTGATAGCCGATAAAATATCGCGTCCAAAGAACACTACGACCGCCACCATTAAGCCCAACACCATCACGAGCGCGTAGTTTTGCGTGAAGCCTGTCTGCGCGGCGCGGAACAACGGCGACATCAAACGCATGATGAAAGCAGCAACGGTGTTAACGATGCCGTCGACGAAGTATTTGTCGAATCCGCCAACGATGCGGCTGAACTGCCGGCTCAGCGAGGCAAGGCCATTGACGATGCCGTCAACAAGTTTCGAGTCGAAAGCATATACCGCGCGCGCAAGATCCATCGTGCGGCGCGTGATGGCCCAACCGTAGAATTCGTCGACCCAGTACTTGTTGTAACTCGCGACGTAAAGTGGCCGCAGTCGTTGTGACCAGACGCCCGCGAGCGCTGGGCGCCACACGTAAAACAATCCTCCAAGCAGCATGCCGATGCCCGCAACGACGAGTGAAATGATGATAAAGATCCACTCGGTTGCGAGCTCGCTGTGCGTCGCGCCTTCAACGGCATGGGCCAGGTTGAAGCCCGTGTCGCCATAGGCAGCCGTGGCGCTTCCGTGACCGGACTCAGCAGCCGGCGCGGCAGTTTCGGCGTGGGCCGTTTCCGCGGGGACGGCCGGTGCGTGCGACGCGTCAGCGGGCGCAGGCTCGTGAGCACTGTCGCCGTGAGGCACATTGAACTCGCGCGTGACCGGGTTCCAGATGATCGGATTCAGCCAGTTCGAGATATTTACACGTCCGCCTGGATGCAGGCTTCCGGTCACGGTGCGAAATGCTGGTCCGATTCCCACAAACCCGCCGATGGTAGCGAGCACTGCCAGCACTGCGAGCGGCACCCACATCGACGGCGGCGACTCATGCGGCGTGTGTGCGCCGTGATGTTCGCCGTGCCCGTGAGTGGCAACGTGATGCGAGACGTCTTCGTGCACTGGTCCAACGTGTTCGCCCGGCTGGTGACGCGGGCGATCGCCGGCGGCCGCGTAAGTCGCGTCGTGCTGGGTCAAATGTTTGTCGTAAGCAGCCGCATGTGCTTCATCGGCTTCTCCGCCGGCGGGCGCTTCGAGAAATCTTTCGCGGCCCCAGAACGTCATGGCCATGAGTCGCGTCATGTAAAACGCAGTGCACGTCGCTGCGATGGTGCCGATCAGCCAGACGAGCCAGCCGAGCGGAATGTGCGTGGTCGAAGCCGCATTCCAGAGTATTTCGTCTTTGGACCAGAAACCGCTGAAGGGAATGATCCCGCAGATCGCGAGCCAGCCGGCCATGAAGGTCCAGTACGTGTAAGGCATGTACTTCTTCAGCCCGCCCATGCGCCGCATGTCCTGCTCGTGATGCATGCCGTGAATGACGCTGCCGGCGCCGAGGAACATCAGGGCTTTGAAGAACGCGTGCGTCATTACGTGGAAGATGGCGATCACAAACGCGCCCACGCCACACGCCATGAACATAAAACCGAGCTGCGAGACGGTTGAATATGCGAGTACTTTCTTGATGTCGTTCTGCGTGATTCCGATCGTGGCGGCGAAGATCGCAGTCGCAGCGCCGACAAGCGCGACCACGAGCAACATCGTTTGCGAATGCTGGAAGATAACGTTCGTGCGCGTGACCATGTAGAGGCCGGCGGTGACCATCGTCGCAGCGTGGATCAGTGCGGAGACTGGAGTCGGACCCGCCATCGCGTCAGGCAGCCAGACGTGTAACGGCAATTGTGCAGACTTTCCGCACGCGCCGATGAAGAGTCCGAGAGCGATCCAGGAGAGAATGCCCCACTGGCCGAGCAGCTCTATTGGATAACTTTTTGCCTGTTCGAAAACGTCGATGTATTGTGCGCTGCCAAAGGTTGCGATGATGCCGAAGATCGCGAGTGCGAAGCCGAAGTCGCCGATGCGGTTCGTGATGAATGCTTTGCGTGAAGCGTTGGCGGCTTCCTGTCGATCGAAGTAATAACCGATCAAAAGGTACGAGCAGAGACCTACACCTTCCCAGCCGACGAACATCATCACGAAGTTCGAGCCCATCACGAGCACGAGCATCGCGAACATGAACAGACCCATGTAAGCGAAAAAGCGATAGAAACCGGTCTCGCCGTGCATGTAGCCGGTGGCGAAAACAAAGATGCAAAGCCCAACGCCCGTAACGATCAGCATGAAGATCGACGAGAGTGGATCGAGTTGATAGCTCCACTCGATGTTGAGAAGTGCGAAACGAGGCGCTTCGGCGAGACCCTGGTTGACGCTGACCATGCCACCGGGGATCCAGTCGAAGCTAAAACCGTCCTGGCTCGTCAGGTACGGTTTGGGCCACTCCGCATGGCCACCGAATCCGTACGAATAAACTGCCGCAACACTAATCAAAAACGAGAGCGCAACCGAACCGACGGCAATGCCTCCGATCAGCGTTTCGGAGAAGCGAAACCTCCGGCCCAGAAGACCATTAATTGCGGCGCCGATTAGAGGTAGCAGAGGAACCAGCCAGATGTATTTTTGCATTTAGAAGCTTGTTACCACTTCAATAAATCAATTTCATCTACCCAGATCGTTTCCTTGTTCCTGTAGAGCGCAATGACGATGCCCAACCCGATCGCAGCCTCGGCCGCGGCAACGACGATTACAAAAACCGTGAATAATTGTCCGGCGAGCGCGTTGACCTCTCCCTGCTCATACAGAAAACGAGAGAACGCGATGAAGTTCAGATTCGCGGCGTTGAGAATCAACTCGATCGACATGAAGATGACGATGATGTTTCGCCGCGTGAGCACGCCAGCCACACCGATGATGAACAGCAGAGCGCCGATGACGAGAAACTTCGACAGATCGGGATTGAGCGCCGCGTGCTTCATTTGTGCAAAGCGGCCACTCTCGACCTCTTGCAAGAATATTGCGCCAAAGTAATTAAGCATGAAATCAGTTCTTAGATTATGCGTCTATCCGCGTTCCTGCTCAGGATCCACATCATCCACGGAAGCTTCCTGCTTGAGCGTTCGTGCCAGCATCACGGATCCGATGATCGCCACCAGCAGCAACACACTCGCGATCTCAAACGGCAAGGCGGCGTAACGATAAAGACTGTTGCCGACGTTTTCAGTATCTCTCGAGATGCGGCTGGCGCCGGTCGCCGAAGGCGAATAAGCCTGCTCTCTCGCGGCCGCCTGGGCCGCGAGCACTTCCGGCGTCACCGGATAGAGCGACTGCAAACCGCGATAACCCTTGTTGACTGAGTAAAGCATTCCGCCGACGAGCAGCAGGCAGAAGATCAGGCTTGCAGTGACTTGTCGTTGATTGTTGAAGATCTCTTCATTGCCACGCTCTTCAGCTCCCACGTTGACGAGCATGATCACAAAGAGAAAGAGCACCATCACGCCGCCGACGTAAACGAGTATTTGCACGCCGGCGATGAACTCCGCGCGCGCGAGGATGAAAAGCGCCGCGACAGAGACGAGTGAAGAGATCAGAAATAGCGCGCTATGAACGGCATTGCGCGCCATCACCGTCAACAACCCCGCAAAGATCGCCGCCAGGCCGAAGATCCAGAAGAAGAGTGCTTCGTAACCGGAGAGAGTCATCTTTTAGCCACAAAAGGCACGAAATTTTTCTTAGCCACAAAAGGCACAAAACCACAAAAACAACTACTTTAAGGCAGCCTTAATAAACTCGAGACCCGTAAGCACAAAAAAACATTTTGTGTTTTTTGTGCCTTTTTGTGGCTAAACCTAACTTGTGTACTTCACAGTCTCGCGGCCTTGCTCAAGCATCTCGCGGTTCCAAACGAATCCGGCGCGCGAGTAAGTCGCGAGTTCGAAATCCTGCGTCAGCTCCAAACAGGAAGTCGGACAAGCTTCCTGACACAGCGCGCAGAACATGCATCGCGACGTGTCGAAGATAAACTCGTCGAGCACCTTCTTGCGTCGCGGCTTGCCGGCGACAACGATCTCGACGTCCATCGCGATGACGTCGATACAGTCTTCCGGACACGCAATCGCGCAAAGGTTGCACGCGATACAGAGTGTGTCGTGCGTTTCCGGATCCATGTTCAAGCGTGGCGCACCGTGAAAACGCGGCGCAACGTCAGGACGGACTTTTGGATACTGTTCGGTGTAAATTCCCTTACCCGCGACAGAGTCTTTATCAGTGAGCGCGCCGAGATTGTATTTCAACGTCAGACCGAGTCCCTTGATCAGGTCGATCATGAAGAAGCGTTTGAGCTTCTGAGCGAACGTCGGTTTCGGAGTTTTTACTAATGGCATATTTAACTTCCAGGCTGCACCGCGGGTTTGCCCTGCGGCACATTCACCAGCTTGATATCTCTGCGCTGAACCTTGAGATTGAAATCTCGCGAGCGCCAATTGATGCGCGCAAGCAGCGCGGCGGTCGCAAACAGCCCCAGGACTCCCATAGCAATCATGATCCCTTTCCCAGTGGCTGTCAGGTTCAAACCGCGATCGAGAAACTCGATCGTCCTCATTCCTCTGTAACCATTTAGACCCTGCACGAGAAAGATTGCAAATCCCGTGAGCACGATATTGATCAACGCCGAAGGAATGAGCCACTTCCAACCGATGTCCATCAGTTGATCGTAACGAAAACGCGGCAACGTCCAGCGCAGCCAAAAGTAGAAGTAAAGAATGAGCGAGGTCTTTACCAGAAAGACAAGGACGCTGACGAGGACGAACAGGTTGTGATACCCCGCGGCTTCGAGTTGATGAACGAACGGGAAGTACCAACCACCAAGATAAACGGTTGTAGCCACAGCCGCGACGACGACCATCGCCGCATATTCCGCCATGAAGAAGAGCGACCAGCGCATGCCAGAGTATTCGGTGTGAAATCCGGCGACGAGCTCGGATTCGGCTTCAGGGAGATCGAATGGCGCGCGGTTGTTCTCGGCAATGCCGCTGATCAGGAACAGCAGGAAGCCTGCGGGTTGATACAAGACATACCAGATCGAATCCGATCCCTGCGCCGCGGTGATACCCGAGAGCGAAAGCGTGCGGGCGAACATCAACGCGCCGATGAGCGAGAGGCCCATCGCGACTTCGTAGGAAACCATCTGCGCGCTCGAGCGGAGTCCGCCGAGGAGTGCGTATTTCGAGTTTGAAGACCAGCCTGCGAGTATCAGTGCGAGGACGCCGATACTGGAGACGGCGAGCACGAGCAGTAGTCCAATATTAACGTCGGCAATCACGGCCCAGTCCGGACCAAACGGGATCACTGAAAAGACGATGAACGCGGAGGCGACGGCGATGTAAGGCGCGAAGAAGAAGATCCAGCGATCGGCTTTTTCGGGTATGAAGTCTTCTTTAGTTAGCAGCTTGAGTCCGTCTGCGATCGGCTGGAGAAGCCCCCATGGACCAACGCGCATCGGACCAAGCCGCGCCTGCATGAACGCGGAGATTTTTCGCTCGAGGTAGGTGGCGTAAGCGACCCAAAGAGCGACGAGCGTTACGACGAGACCGATCTGGATCAGCGGCCACACAAAAAACGTGATCGTCTCCTCGCTGAGACCCATCTTCAGCAAGAGATTGTTGAGTACGTCAATTGGCGCGAAAAGAAGCATGATTCGTGATCAAAGTTTAGAGAGTTCAGAGTTCAAGCTTTAGCTTGTTCACTTGAAACCCGAGAACGCAGCCTAAAGGCTGAACTCTGAACTCTAAACTTGCGCTCTCTACCTGTCGATTTCCCCTAAAACGATATCCAACGTGCCGATAATCGCCACGACATCGGCCACGAGATGCCCGAGGCACATCTGTCGCAGCGCCTGCAGATTAATAAAGGACGGCGGCCGGACCCGGACGCGCCACGGCTGCGCCGTGCCATCCGAAACGAGATAACACCCGATCTCACCCTTTGGTCCTTCGATTGAATGGTAGTAATCACCGACCGGCGGCTTCACAATCTTCGGAAGCTTCGCGTTGACCGGACCGTCCGGAAGGTTCTCCAAAGCCTGACCAATAATCCGTCGCGACTGTCGCATCTCTTCCAGTCGCACGAGATATCGATCGTAAGTATCACCGTTCTCGCCGAGCGGAATTTCGAAATCCATGTCGGCATACGCTGCATAGGGTCGCGACTTTCGTACGTCCCACGCGACGCCGGAACCACGCAGCGCCGGACCCGACAAGCCGATCGCAATCGCATCCTCAGCAGAGATAACTCCGATACCGACTGTTCGACTCAACCAGATGCGATTCTCGGAGAGCACGGTTTCATACTCATCGAGTCGTTTCGGGAAGTTGTTAATAAACTGCTGGACGTCCTTGTCAAAGTCGTCGTAAGCATCGTTCGGCATGCCGCCAACGCGCCATGCGTGACAGGTGAGTCGCGCACCAAATTGTCGTTCAAAAATCTTTAGAATCTCTTCGCGTTCACGGAGCGCCCAAAGCAGAACGGTGACGGCGCCGATGTCGAGCGCGTGTGTAGCAAGCCAGAGCAGGTGCGACGCGATGCGATTAAGCTCGGTGAGAATCGTCCGCAAATAGTGAGCGCGCGGTGGAACCGGAAGACCCATCATCTGCTCGACTGTTTCCACCCACACGAGACCATTGGAGACGGCGGCGATGTAATCGAGCCGGTCCCAGTAAGGCGCGATCTGCGTGTACATGCGGTTCTCGGCGATCTTCTCCATACCACGATGGAGGTAACCGATGTCGCAATCGAGATCGATAACGGTTTCACCGTCGAGCTTGAGAATCACGCGCAGCACTCCGTGCGTCGATGGGTGCTGCGGTCCCATGTTCAGCACCATCTCGGGGCTGTCTAGGAGTGTCTCTTGAGTTGTCGCTATTTCTACCTGATGCATGCGAAATTAATCGGTCTTCATCCGCGTTTATCTAAAGCTAACACGCCTAAGCGGCGGGCGCCTCCGAGGGTTGTGGCTTGTAACAACCAGTCACGCGGAACGGCTCGATCACCAATCCGATATCCTCAACTTCCCCGGCTTCTCTTTTATCGACGAGCTTCAACACGATCGCACTCGCCGCACTCGCTTTGTTCCAAACATTCCTCGGCGCAGCCGTTTCAGTCAAAACAAACCCCGCCACCTTTGCCGCCTCCGGCGAATCGAAGACTTTCGCATCGTAATGGGTGGCGATCTCTTTCGGCGTCATTTATCTTTCGGCATCACGTCCTTGCCGCCGATGAATATTTGGCGCATCAATCGTTCCGCGGGCACTGAAAGAATCTCGAGACCGTACGCGCGTCGCTGTTGCAACTGCTCCATCTCAACGTCAGTCATCTCGGGCAGGTGCCTTGTGGTCCATTCGTTCTCGATAAACTCGAGCGGGTAATCCTTGCGTAATGGAAATCCTTCCCAATCGGGGGGCAGAAGCAGTCGCCGCAGATCCGGATGATTGTTGAAGCGCACACCAAAGAGATCGAAAACTTCGCGTTCGAGCCAGTTTGCCGCCGGCCAAACACTGGTGACGCTGTCAACACTCTCGCTAATCCTGGCTTTCAGTCGTACTCGCTCGTTTGATTCGATCGAAAACAGGTTGTAGACGATCTCAAACGGCGCGGGCGTGCGAGGCCAGTGCACGCAGGTCAGATCCGAGAGGTAGTTGAAACTCGTTTCGTGATCGGCTTTCAGAAACTCACAGATCTCGGCAATGCGCGCCCCTTCGACGTTGACGGATAGCTGTCCGATAAACTCAACCGCATCGCCAACCGCATCACCAAACTCAGCTTTCAGCTTTTTAACCAGCGGATGATTGCCGGCATCGGTCGGCTTCGGCCCTTCGTCTTTTTTCTTAACTGGTGGTTTGGGTGCTCCGGGCGCTGCCGGGTCCGCCGCGAGTGAGTCTTTCACGGCAGCCACACGGGCTTTGGCCTGCTCAACCATCGACGCCTTCTCGGCATCTGCTCCGGCGAGCGTTCCTGCGGGTGGAATTGCTGAAGGGGGTGGCGTGCCGGGCGTCTCCGTATCTGAGACGCCCGGCGATGTGGGTTCTTCAGAACCTGGTTGCTTCGTGTCTTCTGACATTTATGCCGGCAGCCCGTCTACACTTACACCGGTTAGCTGATTATCTCCGCAATGGGATCGGGAAGACAATCGCTTCGTAAACACTGCTGTTACAGCGAGTAAGAGAAGAAAGCGAAAACGAATTATAGCAAAGCGAGGTTCATATTACCTCATGGAGACAATGATCTCACGAAATTTTTCCAACTAAGGTAAAGTGTGACTGTGTCAAAGAGCGACGATGCCCTGTCAAATATTAATAGAAGCCGGGCTCCGCTAAATCGAACCCTAACGCTCTCGGCGGAAGACGTCGTTCGCTACCGGGATTCCCTGGCACAGTTGCAAGCGCCCGCAGATCTCCAGGATGTGAGAGACAAGGTCTTTTGCCAGGACGTTTTCACAGCGCTCCCGTTTCTGCCGGACCATTCAGTGGATCTGATGTTTGCTGATCCTCCTTACAATCTAACGAAGAGTTTCAACGACCGAAAATTCAAACAGACATCGATCGACGAATACGCGGAATGGCTCGATTCATGGCTCGCGCTAACGGTCAGGATTCTGAAACCAACAGCGTCCATCTACATCTGCGGCGACTGGAGAAGCTCGGCCGCAATCCAGCGTGTTAGTGAAAAATATTTCATTTCGCAGAACCGGATTACCTGGGAACGTGAGAAGGGTCGTGGCGCAAAGTCAAACTGGAAGAACTGCTCCGAGGACATCTGGTTTTTCACTGTCAGTGACGATTATTACTTCAATGTGGACGCCGTGATGCTCAGGCGACAAGTGATCGCGCCCTACACGAACAGCAACGGCGAACCGAAAGACTGGACCGAGACTGAAAACGGGCGGTTTCGGGTGACGCATCCGTCAAATTTGTGGACTGATTTGACGGTGCCCTATTGGTCGATGCCGGAAAACACGGATCATCCGACGCAAAAGCCCGAAAAGCTGCTTGCGAAGATCGTGCTCGCGAGCTCACGTGAAGGTGATCTGGTGTTCGATCCGTTTAATGGCGCGGGTACGACAGCCGTCGTCGCGAAGAAACTCGGCCGTCATTACCTTGGGATCGAGATTGATGAGACGTACTGCTGTCTGGCGCAAAAGCGACTCGAGAACGCGTCGGCAGACAAGACTATTCAAGGTTACGCCGACGGTGTGTTCTGGGAGCGGAATACGAAGAGGTCCTTACGAAAAGCGGCAAAGGTTTAGAGTTCTGAAGTTCAGCAAAGTTCAGAGTTCAGCCTTTAGGCTGCAGTCTCGGCTTTCAAGCGCGCAAGCTAAAGCTTGAACTCTAAACTTCAGTCTCGGGTTTGCTTAACGCAAGCTTGACCTTCTGAGGCCTCGGCCACTATGATATCTCGTTTGAAAATGCGGCCCGCGTGCCGTCTATGAGAGAGTCGAAGAGTTAAATGAAACCAGGAATTCACCCAGAATACGTCGAGATCACAGTTACTTGCGCTTGCGGCGAGAGCTTTAAAACCCGCTCCACGAAGAAGGGCGATCTGCACGTCGAAATTTGCTCGGCTTGCCACCCGTTCTTCACCGGCAAACAAAAGCTGGTCGATACCGCGGGACGCGTCGATCGCTTCAACAAGCGCTATGGCAAGAAACCCGCTGCCGAAGGCGCAGCTCCAGCACAACATTAGCCACCACATCTTCTAACCTGCCGGCGTGAGTCCCGTAGCTCGCTAATGCGAACTACACCAACCGCCGGCATTTTTGTAACTACAGATCAAACCGATGAGTACACCAGAACGAGATCTAATCGTTGGCGGCCAGGCGGTCATCGAAGGTGTGATGATGCGCACGCCGAACGCCTACGCGATCGCCGTCCGCAAAGCCGACGGCACGATCGTGAACACCGCCGCCCGGCTGCCGAAATGGAGCGATAAGTATCCGATCCTGAAATTGCCGGTTCTGCGCGGCGGAGCGGTACTCGTTCAATCGATGGGTCTCGGCATCAAGGCGTTGAACTACTCCGCCAACGAGGCTTTCGCGGATGCGGAGGAGGCCGAAGAAGTCAAGGTGGCGCTCTCGCCCGCGGTGATCGAAGGTGAAGGTGATTTTGCCGGTCTTACTGGCGCCGTTCCGGGTCTGTTTCCGGTCCCGACGCAGAAGCGTGCGAAAGATGAGTTGAAGAAAGGCACGACCGGTGCGGCTGTCGGCTCGATCATATTTGCCATCATCTTCAATGTATTGCTTTTCGTGGCGTTGCCGTTGTTGCTGACGAATGCGCTTTTTATCGGAGCCGGATGGGCCACAACTCCCGCCGCTGCGACCAGCACGGCCGCGCCTGCGCCCGAAGCGACAGCACCCGCCCCGCAACCTGAGCAACCGGCGTGGTACACCAATGCATGGTCCAGGGTTCGCGCGTACCTGCACCCGGTGCGTCCTTCAGTCGCTTTTAACCTGATCGACGGACTGATTCGCATGTCGTTCTTCCTGATCATGATCTTCAGTTTCTCCCTCTTGAAGGACATTCGCCGCGTCTTCCAATATCACGGCGCGGAACACAAAACGGTCTTCACGTGGGAAGCAGGCCTGCCGTTGACGGTCGAGAATGCGCGTCCACAACCGCGCCAGCATCCGCGCTGCGGTACGAGTTTCCTGATGGTCGTGATGCTCGTGGCGATCGTGCTCTTCTCGGTGATCAAGTTTGATTCGTTGTTATTCAACTTCCTGATTCGTCTGGCGCTGATGCCTGTGGTCGCCGGTATCTCGTATGAAATCATTCGCCTGTCGGCGAAAAAGGAAAGCAGTTGGTTCTTTAAATTAATGACGAGGCCGGGCGTGTGGCTGCAAAACATCACCACGCAGGAGCCTGATGATAAGCAACTCGAAGTTGCCATCGAAGCATTGAAAGAATCCTTGAAGCTGGAGCCGCGGACGGGAGAACCGTTGCCGGCGCCGCTCTCATAACCGCGAGAGGTCTAACATGTTAGACAAACTGGAACACATCGTTAGCAGGTACGAGGAGTTGACTCAGGAGCTTTCATCTCCCGAGCTGCTCTCGAATCCTTCCGCGTATGCGAAAGCCGCGAAGCAACACCGCGCGCTTGAAGAAGTCGTGCACAAATATCAGTCGTGGAAGGGCTTGAAAGCCGAAATGGCCGACGCGCGCGAGCTGCTCGACACGTCTGACGACGAGGAAATGCGCGAGATGGCGCGCCTCGAGATGGAGTCGTTGCAAACGCGTCTCGACGACGCCGATCGAGAACTCAAACTTCTCCTGATCCCCAGCGATCCAAATGACGAGAAGAACGTGATTCTGGAAATTCGCGCCGGAACCGGCGGCGATGAAGCGACGTTGTTTGCGGCAGAAATGGTGCGAATGTATTCACGCTACGCTGAAAAGCAGCGCTGGAAGTTTGAAGTGCTCGAAGCGTCTGAGTCGGGCATTGGCGGACTCAAGGAAGCCATCGTGTTGATCGAGGGCGACAAGGTCTATTCGAAGTTGAAACACGAGTCGGGCGTCCATCGCGTGCAGCGCGTACCGCAGACCGAAGCGAGCGGACGTATTCATACGTCAGCGATTACAGTTGCCGTGTTGCCGGAAGCCGAAGAAGTGGACGTTAAGATCGATCCGAAGGACTTGAGGATCGACAGGTTCTGCTCATCTGGTCCGGGTGGCCAGTCAGTCAACACGACTTACTCGGCCGTGCGCATCACACACATACCGACCAACACTGTCGTTTCGATGCAGGATGAGAAGTCGCAGATCAAGAACCGCGAGAAAGCAATGCGTGTGTTGCGTGCGCGCTTGCAGGAATTCGAGGAGCAGAAACAGCATGACGCGCTCGCCAGCGAGCGGCGTTCGATGGTCGGTTCCGGCGATCGCTCCGAGAAGATTCGCACTTACAACTTCAAAGAAAATCGTGTCTCCGATCATCGCATCGGATTGACGATTCACCAGCTTGATCTCGTAATGGAAGGCAACCTCGATCCTTTCATCGACGCACTCGTCGCGCATTACCAGGCAGAGAAGTTGAAGGCGGACGCGATTGCGGCTTAGCTAATTAATGTAAAAATGCCCCTTGTAACGAACGCCACAAACGTTCTCCTCATCCGTCACGGCCAATCGAAAGGGAATGCTGAACGCCGCTTTGGTGGTCATACAGCAACTCCCTTATCTGCTCGCGGTCGCAACCAGGCCGCGGCGACCGCACGCACACTCAGATCAGAATCGATCACGGCGATCTATTCGAGCGACCTGGCGCGCGCGATGGAAACCGCGAGGCCTCTCGCAAATATGACGCGCTTGCCCGTCCAGGGCACTACTGCGTTTCGCGAACGCGACGTTGGCGTGATGGAAGGTTTGACGTTCGAAGACGCCGCGCAACAACATCCTGAACAGTATGCAGCGTTGCTGCGTCGAGACTTTGAGTACGTGTTAACAGGCGGCGAGAGTTATCGACAGCTATTGGACCGTGCCCGGCAAAAGCTGGACGAGATCATCGAAGAAAACCGCGGCGGGAAGATCGCGGTGTTTAGTCACACCGGCACCATCTGCATCCTCGCCCTCCACCTCATGGGCGCCCTCGATGCGCCGGAATTGAAACCCGTGTGGATCTCCAGTGCGAATTGCGGGATCGCCAGATTTGAGTTGCGTAACGATGGCTTTGTGCGAGTGCTCACGATTAATGATACGAGTCATCTCGCCGGTATGTGACTCAGCAAGGCACTCACTTCGGAGCCATCTCTTTTAGCCGGCGACTCAGCCCGGTCTTAAATTTCCAGTAAGCTTTAGCAACCGGTTTCGGAACGCCTTTGCCGACGCCCATCCACGTCGTCTCGAGCGCATCGCGCCACGCGTCGAGCATCTTCTGGTCCAGGCTCAGCACACCCTCGCGTGTAACACCGGAGGGCGGCGGTGCAAGAGCAGCCATCCTATCGTAAATGCGCGAGCGATCTTCATCGTAAACACGCAGCAGCAGATGCCACAGCGTGAGAGTGTCGCGCGGACGCGCCTCGCTTAACAACCCTGTGAGCGCCGCACTGCGCACACCCGCGTCGGGATCGAAGTCCACTTTCTGCAACGCATCACGGAAACTGGCGGAAGAGTCTTCGAAGTACGGCGTACCTGGACCAAGCACGGGCCGCGTTTCGCAGGCTGCACCGGCCGGCACTACCGACTCGCGAGTTTTCAACTGCAGCGCGACCCATCCGGACGTCACCCGCAACAATCCGGCGCCGTGATCGTCAACTTCGAGCGTGTAAGCACAACCCAGATCTGCAGCGACTGCGTAGGGCGTGTTTACGAAGAAGAGACGCGGCGGCGCCCATATCTGTGCACTCATCTTCCCGCGCGCGAGTTCGAGACGATGCTCAGTCGGGCGCGTTTCCAACAATCTGACGAGTGTGTTCTGGTCGATGTCCACGTTGCCGATCGAACTGACCGCGATCTGCGCGCGCGAGTTTGCGTCTGTCTCCAACCACTCGCCGACCGCCAGTTCGCCGTTGTTTGAGATTCTTTCCGCTCCAACTTTTGGTGTGCCGTCGAGTCGCCTCACGCGCCACGCGCGCTTATCAGGTGAGAACTCGTTCGCGCGCTTACTGTAGATCAACCAAACACCCAAGGCTGAAAACAACACCAGCACGGCGGCCGCAGCCTTCATCTGCCAGGACCACGCGCCCACACTCCTCGTCGTGGACTCAGTGGCATTGTGTTTCGCGAGCAAAGGCTCGAGCTCGCGCCAAAGATGTTCGGGCGCGGAAAGCTGTGGCAGTTGTTCTACGAGTTTGATACCGAGCTTAACTTCTTCAAATTTAGTGCGACACTTCGCGCACGCGATAATGTGCTCTGCAAACTGCTTCGACTCTTCGGTTGACAGTTCTCCGTGACAATAAGCTGAGATATCTCTGGTTGCGTGTTTAGAAAACATTACTCTCCCCACACTGCGGGATTGTTCAGATGCGACAATCGCTTCGCCAACTGGCTGTGACCTCGATTCAGTCGCGAAGCCACAGTGCCTTTCGAACAACCCATCACCGTCGCGATCTCCTCGTATGACAAACCTTCGATGTACTTCAACAGTATCGGCAAACGAAACTTTGGCTTGAGCTCGCCAATCGCCGCTTGCACTGCTTCCGCGACTTCGAGCCGCGCATACTGTTTCTCCTGAGGCTTCTTTTCACCTGAATTCCTCATGGCCACAGTCTCTCCCCACGGCAGCAATCTCCGGCTGCGGCGACGCTCGTCATGACACGCATTGACGACGAGCCGGTAAAGCCAGGTGGTGAACTCAGAGTCGCCGCGAAACTGACGAATCGCAGTAAACAACTTGAGAAAAATCTGTTGTGTGACGTCGTCAGCGATCGCGCGGTCGCCGCCTGAGGAATAGACAGCGATCGAGAACACCTTGTCTTTGTAGGTTTCGAACAGAAGTTGAAAGGCTGCGCGGTCGCCCTGCTGGCAGGCTTCGATAACCCGTCCATCGATAAGCTGTTCAGCCATCACCATCTGTCATTAGACGCTGGTTACATTCGAATTCTTCCAACAATAAAACCGCGGATTTTCGCAGATAAACGCTGATCGATCCGCGTTCATCCGCGAAAATCCGCGGCTGTTTTGTATCTGTATTTACCGCGTGACGCGAACGAGCATTTCGGTGCCCGATTCGAGCTTCAGCTCCTTGCTTCCCTGCACCGCCAACGATCCGGCGCCGCCGGCACCGCCGATGATCAAACCAATCGCTGCACCCTTGCCGCCGCCGGCAATGCCACCAACGATTGCACCGACTGTCGCGCCGATTCCGGCACGCTTAACAGTTTGCTTGGTCCGGCTTCCCGACTCGACGCCCCCTTCTTCGTCAGCCTTGCCAGCGTCGTCGCCATAAACTCTCGTCACGTAGCCGTGCAACACGCCTCTGCGACCATCTCTCAACTCGACTGAGTCAAACGCGAGGTTCATGCTGGTCCGGCCTTTGACCTTTCCAGACTTCTGGATCGAGCTGATGCGGCCCGAGATTCTCGCTTCATCGAAACGACTCGGATCGATCACGGTTGCAGTGAAACGATCGCCTATGCGCGAGTCTTTAGTCGAAAGCGTGTCATTGAGTCGAACCTTGAGATCCGTTCCGACCGGCACTAACGGCGCGGCTCGCCTCGTCGTCGTCCGCCGTTTCAACCCTGGCTTTGTTTGCGCTAGCGCCACGGGCGCTAGACCCAAAACGAGGCCCAGGATCAGCAGCGTCCTCAATCTATTGTGAAAAAGATGTCTCATTTATCCTCCAAAATGCCTAAACGATTACCGGCTCGGCAATATTAAGCGATTTGGGAGAGGTTTGATACTACTTTCAGCGACGCACGGCATCGCCAACGCCCATTGCGGCGTCGGGCAACAGATTCACAGGCTCGTCCTCGAACTGCCGTTTGCGATGAACGGTACCATCAGATTCGAAGATGTATGTCGATGGGGCTTCGCGCATGATGATGTCTTGCAGACGCATGAGACCATACAGAAGGGCTTCAGGTCTTGGAGGGCAACCGGGGATATAAACGTCTACAGGGATACAGCGATCGACGCCCTGCATCGTCGAGTAAGAATCGAATGGTCCACCCGTGGAAGCACACGCGCCCATGGCGATGGCCCACTTGGGTTCGGGCATCTGGTCGTAGACGCGGCGGACAACTGGACCCATCTTGAGGGTGACTGTTCCGGCAATGATGATTAGATCGCTTTGACGTGGACTGGGACGAAAGACGCCGGCGCCGAAACGATCGATGTCAAAACGTCCCGCGCCCGTGGCGATCATCTCGATGGCGCAACACGCCAGACCGAAGGTCATGGGCCAAAGTGCAGACTTACGCGCCCAGTTTACGACCGGCGCCGCGATATCGACCGTCTTTGCGCCCACGGTGCGTCGAATCGAATTCATAATCGAATCGACCGTGGTTAAAACAAATCCTTCTTCGTGTTCAGCCATGAATCTTATTTACGCCCACTCAAGCGCGCCCTTCCGCCACGCGTAGTAATACCCGACCACGAGAATCCCGATGAACACAAACATCTCGATCAGCGCAAACTTCGTAAACGAGAAGTCGTCGCCCATGAAGATGATGGCCCAGGGCAGCAGAAAAATCGTCTCGACGTCGAAAATGAGAAACAGCATTGCGACGATGTAATAGCGCACGGTAAAACGCTCGTGGGCTTCAGTCGTCGGATCGATGCCGCACTCATAAGGCCGCATCTTGTCTTTCTCGTACTTGATTGGTCGCAGAAACCTGCCGAGAATGATCGGCAGCACGGGAAAAATTACGGCCACGGCGAAGAACACCATCACCGGCCAGTAGGCTGTAATAGGGCTGCCGATAGTTTGAGTTGTGGTCGTTGCTGCTTGAAGAAGCATGTGATTGTCTGAGAAATAGTAAGCGTCGCGTATTTTGTTGTCAACAAACACTTGTTTAGAGTTCAAGCTTCAGTTCACATCAATGTAACGTTGCAGCAAGTTCGAATTAAGATCACAGTCATATCCTTCGATGTCACTTACAGCTCAATACCAAGAGGAACCTAACACCATGAAGCGCCGTATCGGCTTAAGACTCAGCCTACTGCCTGTCTTATTACTGTTCGCGTTCGTGCCCGCGTGGGCGCAGGAGATGCTCAAGCCGGACACCAAAACTCCCGCGGACACGCCGGAACCGAACGTGGCGGAGCGCGTACGCCTGCTCGAAAACGAACTGGAGCGACAGAATAGCAAGCTCGACCAGTTGCAAAAGACGCTCAGCGAACAACAAGCGACGATTCAGGCGCTGCTGGAAAAACTGAATGTTCAACCGAACACCGCAGTCGCAACCGTCGCAGAACCCCCGGCGCCCGCGCCGGCACCACCGTCCGAATCGCAAACACAAACTGTGGAGCAACGTCTCGCAAAGGTCGAAGGTGAAGTGATGAAGATTGGTCCGGTGCGCTTCAGCGGCGACTTCCGTCTCCGTTTCGACGGAACGTTTCGCTCGGCCACGAGACCACCCGATCCACCTCTCGATCGCGTACAAAACGCACGCGCGCGGTATCGTCTGCGGCTAAACTTCGACACAGACATTCACCCGAATCTCAGCTTTCACGGGCAACTTGCGACAGGGCCTCTGAACAACCAGCTTTCGACGAATCAGGACTTCACTTCCATGACCGTTCGCGCGCCATTCTCGCTGAGCGAAGCATGGATTGAGTATCGCCCGACAAAGTCGCTCGTGCTTCAGGGCGGCCGAGTGCAAGACGTTTTCGCCGACAATTCGCGTTTTCTTTTCGACGACGATCTTCGCTTCAACGGCTTCAACCAAAAATACAAACACTCCTTCGAGCCGAACGGCATTTACCTTTCGAGTCTCGAGCTCCGCGCCGGACAGTACATACTCTCTACTCCGAACGTTGCAGTGATAGCGCCGAATAGTCCACTCGCTCGGGCCGGTGAAGTCGTGGGCAGTAGCGGACGATCAGCCACAATGTTCCACCAGGGACTGCTAGCGAATCAAACCTTCAACAAGCGTTGGAACAGCCAGCTCGGCGGCGACATTCAGCTCTACAATCATCCCAATCAGATCCAGCTTGCTTCCACGCAGGAAGGGCTCGTGCTGCTGGTCCAACCGGGAATCGGAATCGCGCTCTCTGGACCACTCCAGGGCACCGGCAATGCAACGACAACTCCCGGTGGCGTGGTGTACACCGCTCCCGGATTCAAGGTTGCACGACTGACATATCGTTTGAAGTATGCCGGGTTCACGCGTGGCGATCACGCGTTTCCGGTTACGTTCAATGTTCAACTCGCGCGCAACGTGGCGACAGGGTTGAATGAACGTGATGCGATGCTCGCGGCGTTGCAAGTCGGCCAGATCACAAAACGCGGAGACACGGCGTTCCTGTATGTGTTCACGATCAAAGGCGCGAACTCGATGATCTCGCAAGTGACGGATGACGACTTAGGAACAGGCAGCGGCGTAAACATCCGCACGAATCATTTTCGGTTCGAATATGGAATCAGCAGGAAGGTGACGTTCCAGAGTTTGTTCTTTTTTCAGAAGTCTCTCCGACGCAGCGGGCAGTTTCCTAATTTCTTCGTGCCGCTCGGCGACTTCGCACCGGCGACGTATCGGTTGCAGCAGCAGGTGGTATTTCAATTTTAGAAGCGCGGATTAACGCGGAGTTACGCCGATTTTTTCTGCTACTTGTCTGAGCTTCGATTTCTTCGGCGGTAGCGCGTGCGTTATGTTGCAGTAACCGCCTGGCTGACTGCCGCTCGGATACGTCATGCGGCTGCGCACGGGACAGTCCGCTTTCGCCAGTAATCCGCTCTCCGGATCGATCAAAACGGTGACGGTTGCGAGGGCGGGAGTTGCGACTGACTGTGGTGTGTCAGTCGCGACCGCATTATTTTCCGCGACGGATTCGCCGTCGCGGTTGGGCTTGCGAGCAACCTCGCCTCGAGTGCTCGGCTCGGTTCGTGTTTCCGTCTCTACCTGAACGGGCTCAGCTTCGATTTGCGGCGCCACGTGGTTGCGTCGTTCAAGCAAGACTTTCGTAGTCACACCAAAGACCGCAACAAACAGAAACACCGGAACCACAGCCCACTTCCAACTGATTCCGCGCGCAGGCGAACGTCTCCGTGTGGGAGTGGCGTAAACCGATTCCGCAGTTCGCGACGGCCGCGGAGTCTTACCCGAAATCAAGAGCTCGTACGCCTCGTTGATTTCCTTCAGCTTTTCCTGCGCCTTTTCCTGAAGCCTCGGATCGTGGACAAACCTGTCCGGATGCCAGACTTTGGCAAGGTCACGATGCGCTGCTTTCAGTTCCCTGTTCGAAACGCCGGGCTTCACCCCCAGCAGTTCGTGAGCCTTACTCAAGTCTGTTTGCAAATTTTTCCTCTACGATAGGACGTGAGCTAGTCGCGACACTCCTCGCAGCAGGTCGTCGCCGCTGGGCACGGGCACGCCCATGTAGTGCATTATGGAGACGACCACGACTCCCAGAATCAAGCTGGTGACTACAGCCTTCAGGAGAGCCGCACCTAACTGCGTCAGAAATGACGAGAATTTCTTCAAATATCGCCGGATTCTCATAGTTGATCCCCCCAGACCTTAGTCTGTCGGTTAAGCATTTCTGTGAGTAACCGGGGCACCAGCGCGATCGCGCGGCGGTGGAGGACTATGGGGCTGTCGGGGACGATCGAGGCCAAAAACCTCGTGAGCGGGATTATCGCAAAAGGAGGGGAACGGTTGCAACATTGTTTTACGCCGCTCCCGAAGTGGAATAGAAACAGGATTTTCAGGATTTTGCGAGATTAACAAGACGCGATCAGAGGATCTTTGACGCTTCCGATCCCGTCATAATGAAAGGGTAACCATGACCGTACGTGTCTTAATTCTGGCGCTCCTGATCTTCTTGCTGGGCGCATGCAATCGTGGCGGGGGCAGCCGCTTCGCCCTCGAGTCCGGTACAAATTCAAATCCGAGCGGTGGAGCTCCGGCGGCGCCCAGTAATCCCGCAGTCATGCCTGTTTCGTCCTATGCGGACACAGTCAGCAAAGCCGCGCCGGCGGTTGTGACCATTCATTCGCGGATGCGTGTGCGCCAGCCGCAACAGTTTCCGTTTATGGACGATCCCTGGTTTCGCCGGTTCTTCGGCGAGCGGGGAACACAACAGGCTCCGAGGCAGCCGACACGTGAAGGGCTGGGGTCGGGCGTGATCGTTCGGCAGGATGGTTACATTTTGACCAATCATCACGTGATCGATGGCGCCGACCAGATTGAAGTTGATTTGGGTGGCAATCGCAGTCTTCAGGCCAAGGTTGTTGGTTCGGATCCCCCGAGCGACCTGGCAGTGCTGAAGGTCGACGCCTCTGATTTACCAGTGTTGCCGATGGGAGATTCGGATCGCACGCGTGTTGGTGATGTGGTGCTCGCGATCGGAAATCCACTTGGCGTCGGGCAGACTGTCACGATGGGCATCATCAGCGCAAAAGGGCGGCGGACGGGTCTCAGCAATGGCAGCTTCGAAGATTTTCTGCAAACTGACGCGCCGATAAACCGTGGCAATTCAGGTGGAGCACTCGTGAGTTCCAACGGTGAATTGATCGGCATCAATTCGCAAATACTTTCGCCCTCCGGAGGAAGCATCGGGCTGGGCTTTGCAATTCCGTCAAACATGGCCCGCACGGTGATGGAACAGCTAGTCAATAACGGAAGAGTAAGACGTGGTCAGCTTGGGATCGTCGTGCTCGAGATCCCTTCTGAAGAGGCTTCGAACCTCGGAGTAACTCAGGGACCAGGCGTGGTTGTTTATCAGGTGCAGTCTGGAAGTGCGGCAGATCGCGCCGGGCTACGTAGAGGCGACGTAATCACAGCGCTGAACGGCACTGAGGTCAACGATCCGAACTCGTTCCGCAACACGATCGCATCGACTGCTCCCGGCAGCGAAGTAACACTTACTGTCAGGCGCGACGGAGCTGAACAACAGGTGCGTGCAACGCTCGGCGAATTCACTCCCCAGGCCGAACGCGCGCGCGAGTAGCATAAAGCCTACAGTTGCTCTTTCGGCAAGTGGATGGTGAAGGTGCTGCCTTTGCCTAATTCGGACGTGACGGTGACTTCGCCGCCATGCAGCAACGCGATGTGTTTCACGATCGCGAGACCAAGACCGGTGCCGCCCATGTCCGTCGATCGGGCCCGGTCAACGCGATAGAACCGCTCGAAGAGTCGCTCGAGATGCTGCGCCGGAATTCCATCGCCGTTGTCCCGGACGAGGATCCGGTCGCGTGTTCCTGATTCATGTGAGATCACAACAGCGCCCTCCTCGTGGCTGAACTTGATCGCGTTATCGATCAGGTTCGTAAGCATCTGTTCGAGCCGCCGCGCATCCGCATAAACCATCACCGCAGGTTCGACTCTATTGTCCAACGCGACATGATGTGCCGCGGCCTTCGCAGCTAACGAAGCACACACGTCGTCAACCAGATCCTGCAATTGGACCGGCGCGATACGGAGTTGCACATTCCCACCTTCGATGGCGGTCAGTTCCAGGATATCGTCGATCAGCCCCTGCATGCGTGACGCATTCTTGCGAATGATCGAAAGAAATCGCTGACAACTTTCAGCGTCATCCGTGGCCCCGTTCTCAAGTGTTTCAACAAATGCGATGATCGACGTCAACGGCGTTCGCAACTCATGCGAAACATTTGAAAGAAACTCCTGCCGCACGAGCTCGAGTCGTTCGGTGCGAGTGATGTCAAAGAAAACGCCGAGCGCACCCGCGGCTCCGCTCCCGTTCTCACGACCGATCGGAACCACGCGCAGATCGAAAATTTGTCGCTCTGGTCCATGTGTCTCAACTTTTATACCGCTGCGTTCGATTCCTTTTAGACCGTCGAGGAACGCACCGTAGATTGCGGGATTTCGAGTCAACTCAGTCAGGCGTTGTGACTTCAACGCCGGTACTGACGGATTGAACAACTTGCGCGCGGCCACATTTGATGCGACCACACGCATGTCTTTGTTGACGACGAGCAATCCTTCGCGCATCCCCGTGATCGTCGCTTCCAGGAGCGACTGCGTTTCAAGATCAGAAGGTGATTGAGTTTGGTCGAAAGCGGGATCATGCTTTTCAGAATTTTGGCGACTTTCTGCGATGACCCATACAAGTGCAACGGTCATCACGATTAACGCCAGAATCAATCGTACTAGCAATGAGGGAATAACAAGCGCAAGGATGGTGAGAATTACACACGCGAAGATCCAAATAGACTGTCGCTTGGGCACCGAAGTTAACCCTCAATTACTCTGGCCGCTCGCCGCCGCCTGGCCCGTGCAGCCTATGAAACGATAGCCAACTCCGACCACCGTCTCGATGCAGTCGCCGCATTTATCGAGCTTCTGCCGCAAGCGACGGATGTGCACGTCAAGAGTGCGCGCGTCGCCATAGTAGCTGTAACCCCAGACACTATCCAGCAACTGCTGCCGCGTGACTACGCGATCGGGACTTCTCGCCAGGACCGAGAGTAGTGTGAACTCTTTGTTCGTCAGCTTTATCCTCACACCATCACAGGCAACCCTGATGTCGTCGAAATCGATCATCAGATGATCGTCTTCATAGGTCTTTCCGGTGGTTTCATCTGCACGACGCATCACGGCGCGCGCGCGCGCCAGCAGCTCGCGCACTGAAAACGGCTTGGTGATGTAGTCGTCGGCGCCGAGATCGAGACCCGTCACACGATCCGATTCAGCAGCCTTGGCAGTCAGCATGATAATGGGTGTGCGTCGCGTGGCGGGCTCGCGACGCAAGCGACGACAAAGTTCAATGCCGCTCATTCCCGGCAACATCAGGTCGAGGATGATGAGTCGAGGTGATTCGCGCTCTTTCAACGCCGCTGCGAGACCCGCCTCACCTGTGGGTGCGGTCACCGCCGCAAATCCTTCACGTTCGAAGTTGTACTTCAAACTCTCCGAGATATCGGCGTCATCCTCGATGATCAGGATTGGGCGTGTCATAACCACATTAAGTATGTTTGATAAATGCGGCTTCAGCCATGTAGACAGTCAGTTCACAAATATCCGTGACGTAGTCGCCGATTCGTTCGAGATGTTTGGCGACAAACAACAGTCGCGCATCGCGTGTGGCGGTGGCAGGCTCGGTCACCATCAGTTCGATCAGACGATGAAACGTGTGGTTGTAAAGATCGTTGATTTCGCTGTCGCTCTTGATGATTTCACGCGCGGCGACGGCGTCGCTCGAAGTAAAAGCATCGAGTGCGCCGCGCAACATCTTCAATGCGTGTTCGGCCATGCGGCTGAGATCGAGAACTGACATGAGCTCGGGTTCGTTGTTCAGATCGAGCGTTGCACGTGCGATGTTACAAGCGTGATCGGCAATGCGCTCAAGGACCGGAGCCATCTTTGCGACGGAGATGACAAATCGCAAATCGCGAGCGGCGGGCTGTCGCAGCGCGATGATGTCGATGCACTGGCGATCGATCTCGACTTCGAGATGATCCACCTCGTCATCGTGGTCCAATACCTGCTGTGCGATTTCGCTATCACGTTCGGCGAGTGCACGCATGGCGCGCTCTAGCGCCTGTTCCGCCTCGCCCCCAAGCAGGAGAACGCGGTCGCGCAACGAGGTTAGTTCGTCGTCAAGATGACGGTGTAGATCCATACTTATCCAAAACGGCCCGTGATGTAATCTTCGGTCAATTTTTCGCTGGGGGCTGTGAACATCTTCTCAGTCGCGTTCACTTCAATCAACTTCCCGAGCAGGAAAAACGCCGTGCGGTCGGACACGCGCGCGGCCTGTTGCATGTTGTGCGTGACAATGACAATCGTGTACTGCTTCTTCAAATCAAATATTAACTCTTCGATCTTCGAAGTGGCGATTGGATCGAGCGCCGACGCAGGTTCGTCCATCAATAACACTTCTGGTCGAATTGCAAGGGCTCGCGCAATGCACAAACGTTGCTGTTGTCCACCGGAAAGACTCAAGGCCGAGGCCTTCAAACGGTCTTTCACTTCGTTCCAGAGGGCAGCGTCCTTTAGCGCTTGTTCCACCCGCCCTGCCAAGTCTGAACTACTGCTGGTAAGGCGGTTGATTCTCAAACCGTAAGCAACGTTGTCGAAGATCGACTTCGGAAACGGGTTTGATTTCTGAAAAACCATCCCGACTCTGCGCCGCAACTCAACGACGTCAGTTCGGGGCGCGTAGATGTCAAGATCGTCGATCAACACCTGACCGGCGACGCGCGTGCCGGGAATCACGTCGTTCATCCGATTGAGCGTGCGCAGGAAAGTCGACTTGCCGCAGCCGGATGGGCCAATGAAAGCCGTTACGACTCTCTCCTCAATCTCCAGGGAAATATCGAATAAAGCTTGCTGATTGCCATAATAGAAGTTTAGTTTGCGGACACTAATCTTCGTTGAACCAACGGCCTCACGGGACGTACCTGGCGATTTCAGCTCGGAAGCATTGAATTTGAATTCTGAAGCTGGTGCTGACATGTTAGTGAAATCTATCCAAAGTGCCCGGTGATGTAGTCTTCCGTTAGCCTGTTACTCGGATTCTCAAACATCTTAGCGGTTGCAGAAACCTCGATAAGCTCTCCGAGATACATAAACGCCGTTGAATCCGAAACCCGAGCCGCTTGCTGCATGTTATGGGTAACAATAACTACCGTGACCTTTTTTTTCAGGTCAAAAATCAGATCTTCAATCTTGGCGGTCGCAATTGGATCCAAGGCCGACGTGGGCTCATCAAAAAGCAACATTTCCGGATCCGTCGCTAATGCACGCGCAATACAGAGTCGCTGCTGCTGCCCACCCGACAAAGTATAGGCGGATTGCTTCAGCCTATCCTTTACTTCCTCCCACAGGGCTGCCATCCGAAGAGAGCGTTCCACTTGCTCTTGCAGTTCTATGCCCCTAATTCCTCTTAGCCTTAACCCAAATGCTACATTTTCAAATATGGATTTTGGAAACGCATTGGGTTTTTGAAACACCATGCTCATTCGCAGACGCATCTCCAGCGGATCCGTCTCCGGTCCAATAAGGTTGATACCGCTCGGATGAAGAATGATTTTCCCTTCATAACGTGTATCGGGATAAAGGTCATGGATACGATTGAAGCAGCGGAGAAGCGTCGATTTCCCACAACCGGAAGGTCCGATGATAGCGAGGACCTGATTTGCGGGTAGCGTTAAATTGATATTCTTGAGCGCCTGCAACTTTCCGTAGAAGAAATTCAATCCACTAATTTCAGCTTTGACTTGAACCTCATGCATTACAGGTTCTTCCGCGAGACTTGAAGTTCTCGGTCTCACTGCAGGAGCGGACTGGTCACTTGTTGATGTCATTTGCTGGCGCAGCCGGCCCTTTTCCAATTCCAACTTTGCGGGCATTCCAAATACTGTTACCACTTGATTCGCTTTCGCACTCTGTAACGGATCACAATCGCAACAGCGTTGAGCGACAATGTAATAATAATTAGGACTAATCCTGCGCCGGCCGCGTTAACCACGAAATCTTGATCAGGTCGCGATACCCAATTGAACATTTGAATGGGTAGAACGGAAAACGGCGACCACAGCCACTCAAAAGAAGCGAAAGGCGGCTGTGACTGGATTGGTGGCGGGGGTAAGAAGGCAATAAAGGTCAAAGCTCCGATAGTGATTAGCGGCGCCGTCTCGCCTATCGCTCGTGACAAAGCGATGATGATTCCGGTCATCGTTCCACCGACAGAATACGGCAGAAGATGGTGTCGCACTACTTGCCATTTTGTAGAACCAAGCGCGTAAGCGGACTCACGAATACCCTGGGGAATGGTTCGCAGCGCTTCTCGTGTCGCGACGATTACGATCGGCAAAATCAAAAAGGCGAGCGTCAATCCGCCGGTTAAAACACTCTGGCCCAACCGAAATTTGTAGACAAGAAGGCCGAGCGCCATCAAGCCGTAGATGATCGATGGTACTCCGGCGAGATTAGCGATATTGATCTCGATCAGATTCGTCAGCCAGTTTTTGCGAGCGTACTCTTCCAAATAGACTCCTGCCGCCACGCCCAGGGGAACTGCGGTAAATGCAGTAACGATCATTATCAGGAGCGTGCCTACCCAGGATGAAAGAATTCCTGCTCTTTCAGCAAAACGTGATGGGAACGAAGTCAGAAAGGTCCAATTGAGTCGGGCGGCTCCATCAATCAGAAGATCAATTAGAAGTGCTCCCAACGTCACAATGCCGACGAGCGTGCAGATGATACCTACGACATTAAAAATGAAATCCTGCCGTTTTCGTTTGGCGATGATCCGTTTGAAGTCGCTCACTTAATAGGCCTCTCTGAAGCGCTTTCGCAGGACATAACCGAGAATATTGAAAGCCAGCGTCATTATGAAAAGTGTGAGACCCGCAGCAAAGATTGATTGATAGCCAATGCTCCCGTGCGGCAAATCCCCTAGACTGACTTGGACGATAAACGCAGTAATCGTCGCCGCAGGTTCCCGTGGATCGAATGTCAGGTTTGGCTGCATCCCCGCCGCAATTGCGACGATCATCGTTTCGCCAATGGCACGCGAGATGGCGAGTATGTAAGAAGCAACGATGCCAGAGAGCGCTGACGGATAGACCACTTTCAGTGCTGTAATAATCCGGTTAGCTCCCATCGCATAAGCGCCTTCTCGCAAAGACATAGGCACAGCGCGCATCGCGTCTTCGCTGAGAGAGCTGACGTAAGGAATGATCATGATTCCCATCACAACACCAGCGCTCAACATATTAAAGGTGGGTAAACCGGGAATGACCTTCTGCAACAGCGGTGACATAAACTGCAAGGCAAAATAGCCATACACGACAGTCGGTACGGCGCTGAGAAGTTCGAGAGCAGGCTTGATGACTTCACGGACAGTCGAGGGCGCAAATTCACTTAAGTAAATGGCAACCACTGTGCCTATTGGCAACGCGACGGCGAGTGCAACCGCTGTAGTTACAAGTGTTCCTGCTACTAACGGAACTATGCCGAAGTGAGGCGAGGCGAAGAGCGGCGTCCAGAGCGTGTCCGTTAAGAAATCTCGAATTGAAACATGCGCGAAAAATGTCGAAGATTCGTAGATAAGAGTTCCAACTATTCCCACGGTGATTGCTACCGATGAGAAAGCTGCAACAAACAATAACGATTCAATAATGCGCTCTTTCAGACGTGATAGCCGCCTGGAGTTGGCGGGCGTTCCGCCATCTAAAGGTTGCCCCGTGGGCTCAGCCGCGAGAGCAACGGGGTGCTGAACAATGGGAATTTCTTTCATCGCAGGCCAGTAACTGATCGAATGAAAACCTCGGTGCTCGCCATCAAGCCTTAGGAGGTCTCTTAAGAATCTCTTCGACCGGCAACCCGACCTCAGGAATGCCTCCAAAGCCTGTTCCCGTTTGCAGCGCGCGAAGGCGTTCCATAGCCATCTGGTAGGCATTGTCTGGAAGCGGGAGGTACTTGACCTCCTTCGCTAACGTGCCAACATTCTTCAAGTAGAACTCAACGAAGTCTTTCACCGCAGGCTTGTCCATGGATTTGCGGCTGACGTAGATGAACAGCGGGCGAGATAGCGGATTGTACGTGCCTGCCAAAACGTTTTCCGGATTCGGCATAATCGGGCCCTGGGCTTTGTTTTTCTCCCACTCAACTCCTACGGCCTTCATCCTTGAACTGTGGGGCGCAAAATACGCGTAAGGGATATAACCAAGAGCGTACTTGTTTCCTTCCACTCCCTGGACCAGGACGTTGTCATCTTCACTTGCGGTGTAATCACCGCGGCTAGCTTTGGGCTTTCCGACTATCGCTTCAGTAAAGTAATCAAAAGTGCCCGAATCGGCGCCTGCACCAAAAAGCGAGATCTTCTCGTTGGGCCATTCCGGCCGGATCTGGTTCCACGTGTTGATCTTCCCCTGCGCTTCAGGCTCCCAAATCTTCTTCAACTCCGCGACCGTCAATGAGGTGACCCATGTGTTTTGTGGATTCACCACCACGGTGAGCGCATCGAAAGCAATTGGTAATTCGATGTACTCGATACCATTAGCCTTCGCTTGGGCCATCTCGTCGGTGAGAATAGGACGCGAGGCATCCACCACGTCGATCTCGCCACGGACAAACTTCTTGAAGCCGCCGCCGGTGCCGGAGATTCCTACAGTAACGTTGACCTTGCCTTGCTTTTCTGTCTGAAATTCCTCGGCAACAGCTTCCGTTATGGGAAAAACCGTGCTCGACCCGTCGATCTTAATTACGGCGGATCCGGTTGATGCCGTATTGGTTCCACTACCACCTCCACCACACGCAACCACTAAAAGCGCGCAAACTGCAATCGCCATCACAGCTATCTTCGTAGCAGGCGCCATGAGTTTCTCCTAGCTTTTGATTAGACCATTGAATCCTAGAAGCCGAGTGTTACATTCACCTGAACTCCGGCTGAACTCTCTGTTAACAGACCTGGTTCAGTTGTCGATTAAGAATGCGGATTGGACCCAGGTAAGGCGTCTGGTCGTTAGCTGCCACGGATGATCAGCCGGTAGCCGACATTGACCATCGTTTCAATTTGCAGTCCGAAAGCGGCGAGCTTTGCCCGCAGCCGATAGATATAAACGTGAAGGCTCTCGGAATTGAGCGGCTTGTTGCCGCCCCAAACTGATCCCCAAAGGTCGTCGGCCGTAACGATGCGATTTGGCGTTCGCACCAGCCGCGAAAAGATCAGAAACTCAGTGCGGGGCAGCTTTACTGCGCTGCCCCCGACCGCGACGTAGTAGTTCCGGTGCTCGACCCGAAGATAGCCGTCGTCGTAGACGTCATCCGGCAACTGGTTTTCCGTTCTCAGTTCACTAATAGCCATCTCCTTCAACATCTGCCTTCACCTCCTTCGAACATCGAAACTTGCATTCTTTCATTCACTAGAATTTGAACCTCGCTCTGAACTGCATTACTCGTGGGCCGCCGACGGTACTCGTGATGCGTCCAAAATCGGGGCTGCCAAGCTCGGAGTCAGGAGAGGCAAAGTTGGCGCGGTTAAATACATTGAAGATATCCCAACCGAACTCCAGGCTCGTGTTTTCTGTGAGCTTCGTGCTCTTTAGAAGTCCAAAGTCAAAGCGGGACTGCGATGGCGCTCGCAGCACGTTACGTCCGAGGCTGCCGTTTTGACCAAATGCGGTGCATAGCACGTCGTCATTAAAGGCCTTCTCGGTAATGTCACTGCCCTGCCGGCGCAGATCGTCAAGCGAGCCGCATAACGACGGACGGCCAAAGCCTAAGCGATACAACCCGCCAGAACCGCGCACGCGATCAGCGTACTGAGGCGCTGTCCCAATCTCCGGTTCGGGAGAGAAGATGCTGTAAGGCGTTCCAGTTTGCGCCTGGAAGAAACCCGACATTTGCCATCCAGTGAACAGCCGGTTCTTCGAACCAAAACTCGGAATGTCATAAACAAAGCTAAGACTGAATCGATGTGTGCGGTCAAAATCAGAGGCAGCACGGTTTGCCTCGAGATTACGCAAGTCTCCCTGGACCACGAATCCCGTATTTGGCACGTCAGGCTTACCTGAGCCAGCGGTACTTCCCGGATCGGTCGAACTAGTATCGATCGATTTGGACCAGGTATACGAAGCGTTGAAGTGCAAACCGCGTGACAACCTCTGCGTTAGACCAAACTGTGCTCCGTGATATGTCGACTTGCCATTCGAACGAAGAATCAAGGCTTCGGGAACGTTGAAGCCGAGAACCGGCACTCGCGCCTCGAAGTTGATCACCTGCCCACCCCCTAAAGCACCTCCGGAACAAGTAACCGCGTTAGCAAGATTTAGATCGAGTGGCGAACCAGCGACTCCGCTAAGCACGTTGCTTGAGCAAGTCGCAGTACCACCAACTCGGAAAGGATTTGCAAACCCAAACGCTCTGCCCAAGCCGCGCTCGCGCGCCGTAGAACCGGCATTCAACGGGCCATTAGGCGAGCCCGCGGCCACGTACGCTTGATTAAAGCGTTCAAAGATGTGATCTGGTGTCGACGGGTCGTTCAAGTCAAAACCCTGATTGAACGCGAGAGCCTGAAGCAGGTTCTGTCCTCTGGTATGGACGTAGCGCGCTTCAAACATCAGGTTCCTCGTTAGTTCATACTGAACTCCGAAATTGAGCTGGTGCACGAATGGTGTTTTTAAGTCGCGGTCGATCGCGCGGAACTCAAATGTCTCCGCAATGTTGCCCGGTGGTGTAACGTTCAATCGTGGATCGCGAGTTATGCCTGTATTGTCGCGAACCACATAGGAACCGCCGGCACCGGCCGTGCGCATTACTCTAAATGGCAGCCAAGAGCTCAACGGCAGGTCTGTTAATTGCTGCGAGAACGCGGTCGTAATCGGGACGTTGCCGGACGGCACAGTTATTTCGAGCTCCCTCAGGAACGGATAGTTGCTGAAGACTGTGTTAATGAACGCCGCCGACGGGCGATCATAAAACACGCCGTAACCTCCCCGGATTACCATGCGATTTCCGTCCAAAGGTGAGTAAGCAAAACCGACGCGAGGTGCAAAGTTATTTTTATCCTGACCGCGCAGTGTGTGGTTGTTTGCTGCGCGAGTGGTGGCGGCTATGGCGCCATCAACATTCACCAGCCCGGTGTTTTGAACATTAGCCGGAACAAGGAAACCAGGTGAAGGATTGTCACACACTGACAATGCTCCACCAGTCTGCCCGAAACACGACTCGAAAGGTTCGAAATCAAAATTGCCGATACGGCCTTGTTTTTCCGTCGGCCACATAAACAACTCATACCGTAAGCCGAGATTCAGAGTGAACTTCTGAGATAGCTTCCAGTCGTCGGCGATGTAAGCGCTGTAATCGCGGAAGCGAAAGCTTTTCTCTGTAATACCGAACTGCGTGTCCGCCTCGGTGGCATTACCAGTCAGGAGTTGGGTGATACTGTCGAACTTCTCAAACTCGGTCGCCTGTTCCTCAGGCAGACTCGAATCGTACTGGTGACGCTTGAAGTCGCCGCCAAAACGGAGCGTATGCTTGTCTCTAATCCAAGTGACATTGTTGGCGATACTGTAGGTCTGTTGGTTTCTCTGATTAAATGAGTCGTTTGGTCCACCAAATGAAAACTGCGAAAGGTTCGTACCGGGCCGGCCGATAAAGTGACCCAGCCGGCGTGTGCCGGGACTGTCGTCAAAAAGCAAAGCCGGGTTGATGATGTCAACCGCCTCGTTCGTTAAGTCCTGGGACAAGAAAGGCTCATCAAGCGAACGGGTGTTGTTCAAGGAGAAGAAGCCGAAGACAACTTCGTTGATGAGCGTTGGACTAAACACGTGTTGATCGGAAACCGCAAGCGTCCGATTGCGATCGGCGCGGCGCAGGACAAATGGAGAGATCAAGCTCGATGGATCGGGAAATGAATCCAACGCTGGGAAGTTGCTAAAGAAGAAGGTGCCGTTGAGCGTATTGTTCTTACTAAGCCGGCCGTCGAGACGCGTAGTGAACTGCTGTTGCTCAAACTCTGAAGGCCGCACACTGAGTTGCTGGACCAACGGATTGTCTTCAAAAAGCTGGCGTGTAGTGACGGGCGCGTTACCAAACTGAAAAGCGCGCGTAATGATCGCCCCGGCAGCGTTTCGGTTGGTTCGATCGAACGGAAGAATGCGACCTCCGAGACGGGGCGCCGCCCAGATAAAGTCGCCAGTAACAGGATTACGCAGATTGAGTAGCTTGACCGCTACGGGAGCAATGTCGTTTGCCGTCAAACAGCCAGCCGGTAACGGAGTGGCGGCGCAAAGGGGGGCTTGCTGCTGTGAGATCCGAAATTGATCGCGCGCCTGGTTGAATGCAGTTGCAATCGCCTGCGCGGAGCGATCGGATCCAAGCATCGTCAGAGCCAGTGGTGTCACTGAGGTGCTGCGAGCTGTCGGCACAAATCCAGTGATCGCGTTGGTGTACTGGTAACCGCCGAAGAAGAAGAACCTGTCCTTAACAATTGGTCCGCCGAGCGTAAACCCTCCCTCGTTGCGTCGCGCCTTGGGCCGGTCGATGCGTTCCTTATTGAAGAAGAAGTCGTTAGCGTTGAACTTCTCATTTTGCAGGTAGTAGTAGACGTTTCCACTGAACCTGTTGGCGCCAGTTTTGGTGACGAGCTGAAAATTGCCACCCCCGGAACGACCTGTAGAAGCATCGTACATGCTCGTCTGTAACTTCACTTCCTGTAGTGTCTCAGGAGCAGGAGCGATATTGTCATTCAGAGATCCCTCGTTAGTCGTGATATTCGTTGCATCTACTCCGTTGAAGAATAGGCTGGTGCTGGTAGTGCGTGTGCCGTTCACCGAGGGCGACTGGTTGCCATTGCCGTTAGTCAGCACTGGCGAGAGTTCGGTATTGACTCCGGCTTCGGTTGAGAGTAGTTGCGTGAAGCTCCGAGTGGAGGTCGGGACTTGGACCAGTTGCTCGGATGAAAGCTGCCTCGCCACGGTGGAGGTCTCAGGTGTGAGCAGCACTGCTCCCTCCGTGATGTTGATTATCGCTCCGATCTCACCGACCTCGAGTTTATCTTCGAGAGTCCGCGGCACACTCGCCTCGACTTCAACTCGATCGCGAACAAGTTTTTTGAAGCCAGTGCTTTCATAAGTGAGCTCGTAGGTTCCAATCGGAAGACCAGGCAAGGTCCAATGCCCATCCTCGCCGCTAATCGCGGTTCGCGTGAGGCCTGTACCGATATTCCGCACAACGACGCTGACGCCTGGCAAATTAGCGCCGTTAGGATCCTTTACGACCCCGGTTAAGGAGCCGACAGTTCCGGATTGCGCAAAAGTTGATGATTGAAAGGCGAAAACTAAAGTTAACGTAAGCAGATGAAAGATCGAGCGGGGGCGCACCACGGCATACAAATTCATTCTGGTTCTCCTGTCTATAAGCTGAGCGGTAATCCCTTTCAGGTATGCCTACTCAGGCTAGTGACCGGAGGTTAAAGACCGGTGAATGCCGCCTTAAATGTTTGTTAAGCGAGCTGAAGAAGAAATTACAGGGAGGCGCGAGCGGATTGTGTTTCCGAGGGCAAGCCGCCAACAATTGCTGCATCCCAGATCAACCAGTAGCGTCTTCTTTTGGAGGAGATGACGTTATCTTGATCGAAGCCTAGTCGCACAAAGCGGCTGATAAGATTGCCGGCATTCTTAACTGGAAGAAAACTGAAGAAGTAGCTGTTCCGAACTGGCAGGCCCAACTCTCGACGCATTTGATTGATGCGTCCTTCACAGTCTCCGGGAACATCCTGCTCCGGGTCTTGAGAATCTTCGGTAACGTGATCGATTTCGTGAAGCACTGCCCAACCTACATCGAACGCGGCTAGTGCCTCTTTGGCGCCAGTCACCTGGCGGAAATCAGCAAAGTCGATGAGGACGACGTAAACGTCTGAAGGCACGTTGGATGGAGCGCTCAGTGCTCGCTCGACAACACTGCAAAAGACCACGTCCTTTCGCGAGCTGGCATCCTCGAACAGAATCACACGTTTGGCTGAAAGACTTTTGTTCAGAAGCTCGCGAGCGCTTTCGGATCCATCGCGTGGACCAGCATTACCTATCCTCAAAACACCATTGCCGTCGAAAGTCAGATCGCTCCAGCCAGTAATTGTTCGTAACCTGCGAGCAAGTTCTTCTTGATTGGATTTTGAGACGTTCTCACGAAGGATAATGCTTCCGTTCGCGGCAAAGACCGGCAGGGCCAACACGACGAGGACCAACAGAACGTGGCCCACCTGGAGGCTTTTTCGAGAGAGATAACTCCTGTGTGTTCTGGGGCGCATTGAATCTTTCCTCCCAGATAATCGCCGGCGTACTCGTTGTTTGGCGTGCGTCGATTCAGACTTTCATCCCGCCATAGGGGTGGCGTCGTTGGGGCCGATGTTACCAAAATGTTAACTGGGAGGGTACAGAAAAGTTTTATTTCGCAAGCGAGCTGAATGCTATCTGAGCGTGACCTGAACAAATGGACCAAGCAGTGGCGTAGTGTAGGGCAGCCACAGAGGCCCGCCCCTACAAGGCGTCAAGTCGCCTCCCCGAACATCTGACTCATATATGCCTTGACAGATATCCTCAAGTAGGCGATACTGCGCCTCGGCATATTCGCCTATGCGAATATACCGGAAAATTAACGAAGGAGTAAGCAAATGGCAAGTGAAGAGACAAAAATACAAACCCTG
>DAIOGT010000029.1:0-35407 GCA_036745095.1 Pyrinomonadaceae bacterium | reverse complement strand
GTATGCATGAAGTCCGTCTGCCGGCCGAGCCTCTCGTCGTCATTCAGCCAAGTAACCGATGGTCCATACTCAGCTTCAAAGATATCTGGGCCTATCGCGAGCTACTCTTCTTTCTAACGTGGCGCGACGTCAAAGTGCGCTACAAACAGACCGCGCTCGGCGCTGCCTGGGCCATCCTGCAACCCCTGTTCATGATGATCATCTTTACGATCTTCTTCGGCAGGCTCGCCGCGGTCGATTCATCCGGAATTCCTTATCCACTCTTCGCACTCGCCGGTCTCGTGCCGTGGACGTTCTTCGCAAACTCGATCACTGCCAGCGGTAACAGCCTCGTCGGCAGCGCGAACCTGATCACGAAAGTTTACTTCCCACGTCTGATCGTTCCGGCGGCTGCGATGCTGGCGGGTTTAGTCGACTTCCTGCTTGCATTCATGATGCTGGTCCTGTTGATGATCTATTACCGCGTCACGTTAACGGTACAAGTCGTGTTTCTGCCGGTGCTGGTCCTGTTGACGGCGCTGTTCAGCCTCGGCGTCGGAACGTGGATGTCCGCGCTCAACGTGAAATATCGCGACGTGCGATTTGCGCTCCCGTTTCTCATTCAGTTGTGGCTGTTCGTGTCATCCGTCATTCTTCCTTCAACTTCGGTTCCGCAAAAATGGCGCTGGTTACTCATGTTGAACCCCATGTCGGGGATCATCGAAGGTTATCGCGCCGCACTGTTCGGACTTCCGTTTGACTGGCCCGCCCTCGGCATCGCGTCAGGCCTGACCATCGTAGTCCTGCTCTACGCGATTTACGCTTTTGGACGCGTGGAACGCAGCTTCGCAGACATCATTTGATCTGCGTTCACCACCTATGCAGCCAATCATCAGAGTGCAGGGGCTTGGCAAGCAATACGAGCTTGGTGACGCCTCGCCGGCCTACTCTACGCTGCGAGAGACCCTCATGGATCTCGCACGCAAACCCGTCCGCGGGCTGCGAAAGAACGGCAACAGGCGCACGACGATCTGGGCCGTGAAAGATCTCGACTTCGAGATCGCGCCCGGCGAGATCGTCGGCATCATCGGACGCAACGGCGCAGGCAAATCGACGCTGTTGAAGATCCTTTCGCGCATTACTGAACCAACGCTCGGGCGCGTGGAATTATATGGACGTGTCGCCAGCCTGCTCGAAGTGGGCACGGGTTTTCATCCGGAGCTCAGCGGCCGTGAGAACATCTTTCTCAACGGATCGATTCTCGGCATGTCGCGCCGTGAGATCGAAAGAAAGTTTGACGAGATCGTCGCGTTTTCCGAAGTCGAAAAATTTCTCGACACGCCGGTCAAACGATACAGCAGCGGCATGTACGTAAGGCTCGCGTTCGCCGTCGCGGCGCATTTGCAGCCTGAGATTCTCGTCGTCGATGAAGTGCTCGCGGTCGGCGATTACGCCTTTCAGCAGAAATGCCTGAACAAGATGCAGGATGTTTCGACTGGAGGACGAACTGTCTTGTTCGTCAGCCATAACATGGGCGCGATTAGTCGACTGTGTCAGCGATGCATCGTCCTCGATCAGGGACGGATCGTCGCGTCAGGCCCGACCACTGCGGCAGTTCAAACTTACATGACCAGCGGCTTGATGGAGCGCGCTGAGTTTATTCAAGGCGAAGCTGCGAACAAGGCGGTGAATCTGCGGCGCATTGCCCTCGTGGATGAACATGGCGAAGTGCGAAGTGAAGTTCCATATGATGGCAGCCTTCGCTTCGTGCTTGATTATGAAGTCAATGAAAGTGTGACGGGAACGAGTGTCGGAATCGCGTTGTTTACCGTTGACGGCACGTGCGCGCTGGCGAGCGGCGATTTTGATGCGCATCCGGAGCTACTCGGAACGCGCGCGCCCGGACGATATCGGACCGCGGTGGCGATTCCGCCGTGCTGGCTTAACACCGGTCGTTACACCGTGACGGTTTACATTGCGAATGCATCGACCGGAATCGTTTACGATCAGGTAGAAGCAATCGTCTTCAGCATCGTGGATACAGGGACGCCCGGTTCACGTCACGGCGTAACGCGGAAAGGTGTGTTGCAGCCAATTCTCGACTGGACCACGTCGCCGGCAAGCGAATGAAAATCGTCGTCATGGCTGACTCGCTCGCAATGGCGCGCGAGGGTGAGACTAGCACTCCATTCGAGGCAACGTACCCGTATCTCCTCGACCAGTCGTTGCGACGCCGTTTTCAATCCGAAGCGCCGCTCGTCATTGAACGGGGCATGCGACGTCGGACCATCGAGTACGTGCTGGACGAGTGGTACGAGCTGGTCGATTTGCGCAAGCCCGAGGTCGTCGTTGTTCATGTCGGGATCGTGGATTGTGCGCCGAGAGTTTTTTTGAGACGCGAGCGGCAGTTTGTCGAAAATCTGCGACCAGCGTTGTTGCGCGAGTCGATTCTGCGCAACGTTCACCGGCACCGGCGCGCAATCGTAAAAATGCGGAACCGCGCCTACGTGCCCGTGGATCGATTCAACGCACTCGTCGGCCAGGTAGTGGCGAAAGCGAAGCAAAGTAAACTGCGATTGCTCGTCGTGGTAAATATCATTACGCCTCCGGCCGAGATGGAGGGACGATCGCCCGGATTTATCAGGAATGTTGGTATCTACAACGAGATTTTGAAAACACATGCACAAGCCGATGGGATTCACTTGATCGACATGGACGCGATGATCAAAGCAGCGGGAGGCGTCGAGCAGCTGACGGTCGATGGCATTCACCTCAACGAGACCGCGCATGCGATGCTGGCGGGGGAGATCGAGAATCACATCCTGGGTCTGTGCTCACGGAGACGACCGGAGGAAATAGTTTGAAGGTTGCAGTAATTGGAGCGGGTAATATTGCTGAAAAGCATTTGGAGGTGCTCGAGGCTTTTTCTGACGTCAGGGTGAGTGCAATCTGCAGCCGCGGGCATCCGCGCATCGACGCGCTCGCCGAGCGATTCGAGATCCCGGAAAAATTTAGTGACTATCGAAAGATGCTCGACAGTGTTTCCGTCGACGCCGTGTTCGTGCTTGTCAGCGCGATGCAGATCACGACGGTGGCGGCTGAGTGTTTGAAGCGTGGGATCCCGACCTTGCTCGAAAAACCGCCGGGGTTGTCGGCACAAGAAACAGAGAATCTCGCCCACATTGCGCAAGAGACAAACTGCATCAACATGGTCGCTTTGAATCGTCGCTTTTATAGCGTGATGCAACGGGCCCGCGAGGAGATACTCAGCGTTGGTCCACTGGTTTCAGTTCTGGTTGAAGGCCCGGAGAGACTGGGCGAAGTAAAAGCCGTCGGCATACACCCGCCGGAGATCATTGCCGGCCTACTCTTCGCAAACAGCATTCACTGCATCGATCTGTTGCGTTACTTTGGCGGCGACGTCGAGCACATCTCGGCCACTTCAAGCCAATGGGACGAGGAGCAAAAAAACTCGTTTGATGCGCTCATGAAATTCAAGACTGGCGCAACCGGTCATTACATTGCGCATTGGATGTCGCCCGCCAGTTGGGCAGTTACACTTTATGGAATGGGTCGCCGTGTGTCGCTGAATCCACTGGAGAAAGCGACGCTGATCGATTCGGATCGATCTGAGAAAGTGTTACCGGTGGATGACGTTGACGTGAAATTTAAACCCGGGCTTTACGCACAGAACCGGTTCTTCCTGGATGCCGTAAAACAGCGACGCGCGGTGACTTATCCCGGCGCGGATCTGGCCGACGCCGTCAAGACGATGCGACTGATCGAAACGATCTCGGGAGGCGGGGCTTGGTAAGATCGACGCGAGCAGCGGTAATCGGTTTGGGGCGGCATGGGATGCGACACCTCCAGGCTTACCAGCGCCTCGAAGGTGTTGACGTCGTCGCAGTTTGCGATGTGCGTGCGGAGAATGTTGACGCTGCAGTTTCGGAGTTTCCGACCGCACACGGCTATCAGGATTGGCAACAACTGCTCGCCAGTGAGCGGCTGGATGTGATTAGCGTCGTCACCAATGGTCCAACTCACGCGCCGATCACGATCGCGGCAGCGCAGGCAGGCGTGGGCCATGTTTTATGCGAGAAGCCGTTTGCGACATCCATCGCCGACGGCTTGCGCATGATAAGTGCCTGCAACGATCATGGAACTCGCCTCTCGGTTTGTCATGGACGGCGCTGGGTAAACAGCTATCAACAACTGCGCGATATGATTGCTTCCGGATTAATCGGCAAAGTCTGTCACTTCTGGTTCACGTGCGGAGGCGGACTGTTTGCCGGGAACGGAACACATTTCATGGATCTCGCGCGAATGTTGACTCGCGGTAATCCAGTTTCCGTGACGGCAATGCTTGATAGTACCGGCACACCAAACCCGCGCGGCGCCGAGTTCGAAGATCCGGGCGCGGTCGCGATCTATCATTTCGACAACGGCATGCGTCTCGTCATCGACATGTTTGAAGATCTCGGCATCCCGCCGCGCATCGAGATCGCCGGCAGCATCGGCCGGATTTTGATTGACGAAGTTGATGGTCGCTGGGAGATCCTGGCGCGCGCCGGCGCTGATCGCGACCAGCCGGTCGGCCAATACTGGTTACCACTCGTCGCCACACCCTTCGAACCTGAGGCTCTCGACATGGTCGCCATTCTCGTTGGTGGCTTGAAAGAGTTGCTGGGTGGTGGGCAGATTACGTGTGCGGGTGCTGATGGTCTAACTACGCTCGAGATGGTGATCGGGGCGCACGTATCAAGTCGCAACGGCGGTGTTCCGATGCGATTGCCGCTCGGCCGCGAGTATCACGACATCGATATTCCGTTAACGTAAGCTTTAGGTCCGCGGATGAATATTCTCTTTTTAATCACTGCGCGCGGTGGCTCGAAAAGCGTACCCCGAAAAAACCTGACCGAGATCGGTGGTATCTCTTTAATCGGGTTCAAAGCCACGGCGGCAGTGCGGTCGAAATATTGCACACGCTTGATAATCTCGAGTGACGACATCGAATTACAGCAGAACGCATTAAGTTATGGCGCTGAAGTCCCATTTACTCGACCCGCGGAACTCGCGACCGATACGGCTTCGAGTTTCGACGTAATTCGCCACGCGATGGATTGGATCGAAGCAAACACAAACGAACGTTACGAAGCGATAATGCTTCTCGAACCGTCCGCTCCTTTTGCCTCATGGGTCGATTTCGACAACGCCGTCGAGATGATGATCGACAGAGACGCCAGTGCGGTCATTGGAATGCGTGAGATGGAAATTAACTCTGTCTTCGTCGGAGAACTGGATGAAGCCGGCCGCATGACGCAAGTCATCGATCAAATGAAAAAGCGATACCTGCGGCGACAGGACACTAAGCCTGAGTATACGATGAATGGCGCGCTCTACTTGTTCAAGTGGGATCTCTTCAAGGAGCATCACACGATGTACGTCGACCGTGAAAACACCTACGGCTACGTCATGGACCGTTACCACTCGGTTGAGATTGACGAACCGATCGATTTGCGGTGGGCCAGGTTTCTGGTAGATAACGGTTATGTCGATCTCTCTTACTGGAAATGAGCCGAAGATGCGCACGCTAAAGCAATTGATGGACTTGCGTAACCGGGTGGCCCTGATCACCGGTGGCGCGGGACACATCGGGTCTGTTGTCGCTGAAGGCTTGGCAGAACTCGGCGCTTCGATTGCAGTGCTCGACATCGATCAAAAAGCGGCGGACGAGGTCGCGGCGCAAATCGCTCAAACCCACGCAGTCGAGACCCTGGCGCTTGCAGTTGATCTCACGGACATGACTGCCGTTCAGTCAGCGCCAAAAAGAGTTTTGCGGAAGTTGGGCCGGCTCGACGTTGTGATTCACAGCGCTGCCTATGGCGGAGACACAAAGTTTCCCGGTTGGACAGTGCCTTTCGATGAACAAACGACAGAGGCATGGGATCGCGCGTTACGAGTTAACCTGACGTCTGCGTTCGCTCTCGCACAGGCGGCACGACAACCTTTAATCGATTCCGAACATGGTTCCATCATTTTCATCTCGTCGATCTACGGTGTTGTAGGCCCGGACATGAGCCTCTACGAAGGGACATCAATGACGAATCCTGCCGGTTACGGCGCGTCTAAAGGTGGACTTTTGCAACTCATGCGCTACCTTGCTACTGTGCTCGCGCCTCAGATTCGCGTTAACGCGATCTCACCGGGCGGCGTCTGGCGCCAGCAACCGGAAGCGTTTCACGAGCGCTATTGCGCCCGCACTCCGCTCGGTCGCATGGCAACGGAAGAGGATCTGAAAGGCGCGGCTGCTTACCTCGCAAGCGACCTCTCGAGTTATGTGACTGGACATAATCTCGTGGTGGATGGAGGTTGGACCGTTTGGTAGACACTCTCGAGCAGAACGTGGAAACACAGACCGGCCAGCGACTTTATCGTCACGCACGCACCCGCATTCCAGGCGGCACACAGCTACTTTCCAAACGTCCCGAACTTTTCCTCCCTGAGCAGTGGCCCAGCTACTACTCGCGCGCGAAAGGCGCGGAGGTTTGGGATCTCGATGGCCGCAAGTTTACGGACATGAGTTACATGGGTATCGGCGCGTGTGTAATCGGCTATGCCGACGACGACGTAGATCGCGTCGTCAAGGAAGCGATTGACGCAGGCGCCATGACAACGCTCAATTGTCCGGAAGAAGTTGAGCTTGCGGATCTTTTGTGTGAACTGCATCCGTGGGCCGACATGGTGCGCTATACGCGCGCGGGTGGCGAAGCGCTCTCAGTCGCGATCAGAATCGCGCGCGCGAGAACCGGCCGAGATCGCGTTGCGTTCTGCGGTTATCACGGCTGGCACGACTGGTATCTCGCTGCCAACCTTTCCGAAAAGGACGCACTCGGCGGCCATCTTCTTACCGGGCTCGAGCCGAGTGGCGTACCGCGACAACTTTCCGGCACGTCACTGCCGTTTCACTTTAATCAAATTGAAGAGCTTGAACACATACTCGGCGATCGTCGCGAAGAGTTTGCCGCGATCGTCGTGGAACCGGTGCGAAACTTCGATCCCGAGCGCGGGTTTCTCGAGCGAATCAAGGAGATTGCCGAAGAGATTGGCGCAGTGCTGATCTTTGACGAAGTCACTTCCGGTTGGCGTTTGAACACGGGCGGCGTGCACCTGGTTTACGGAGTGTCGCCGCATGTCGCCGTGTTTGCCAAAGCGATCGCCAACGGCTATCCGATGGCGGCCATCATCGGCACGGGCGACGTGATGCAAGCGGCGCAGGATAGTTTTATCAGCAGCACGTTTTGGACGGAGCGCATTGGACCAGTGGCAGCGCTCGCGACAATTCTCAAGCATCGCGAGCTGAACGTCTCCGAGCATTTGATCAGGATCGGTAAACTGGTGCAGCAGTCGTGGCGCGATGCGGCGTCGAAGTATGGCTTGTCAGTTTCCGTGACCGGCATTCCGCCGTTGGCACACTTTTCTTTCGATTATCCAAACGGCCTGGCGATGCGCACATTGTTCACGCAAATCATGCTGGAGGCGGGATTTCTTGCGACCGGTGCGTTCTATGCAGCCTATGCTCATCAGGATTCGGACGTGGTGCGCTATGCTGCGGCAGTTGACGAAGCGTTTGGCGTGATCGCAAATGCGCGTGAAAAGAATGAGGTTGAGAAGCTCTTGAAAGGCCCGGTCGCGCACGCCGGCTTCTATCGTCTGTCTTGAGCCACAAAAAGGCACAAAATTTTTATTAAAGTGCTTATGATGCTGTGAGCCTCTTTGTGGAGTTCTTTACTGTGTGCCTTTTGTGGCAATGCAATCCGTTCAAATTGGCAACAAGTTGATTGGTCCGGGGCAGCCGGTGTTTGTGATCGCTGAAGCGGGTGTGAATCATAACGGCGATCTGAAGATGGCGCGCGCGCTCATCGATGTGGCGATCGAGGCGGGCGCCGATGCCGTAAAGTTTCAAACGTTCCAGGCCGATCGTCTGGTTACACCTGATGCGCCGAAAGCTGAATACCAACTGCAAACCACGGGCGAGGGTGAATCACAACTCGAGATGTTGCGACGTCTTGAGCTTTCCGCGAACGCACACCGCGAACTCCAGTCGTACTGCGACAAGCGCGGCATCGTCTTTCTTTCCACACCGTTTGATGAAGACGCTGTTGAACTTCTGGATGAATTGGGCGTGCCGGCGTTTAAGATCAGCTCCGGTGATCTGACGAATTCGCCATTGCTGGAATACGTGGCGCGTAAAGGAAAGCCGGTGATTCTTTCGACAGGCATGTCAGAGCTTTCGGAATTGATCGAGGCTGTCAGCGTTTTGAATACTGCCGGTTGTGAAAACCCGGTGCTGCTACACTGCGTTTCGAATTATCCAGCCGATCCGGCTGAAGTGAACCTGCGTGCGATGCAGACGATGCGTGCGGCGTTCGATGTGCCGGTAGGCTTCTCGGATCACACGCAAGGGATCGATGTGGCGCTCGCAGCGGTGGCCTTAGGAGCGTGCGTGATCGAAAAACATTTCACGCTCGATCGGACTCTGGCCGGACCGGATCATCGTGCGTCGCTTGAACCCGCAGAGTTGCGCGAGCTGGTGCGATCGATTCGCAGAGTTGAGAGTGCGCTTGGCAGCGGGCGTAAAATGCCTGTGGCAAGTGAGATTGAAACAGCGAAGATCGCGCGTCGCAGTCTTGTTGCAGCGCGTGACATTCCCGCAGGCGCGATATTGGAGCGCGACATGATAACGATGCGACGTCCCGGCACAGGAATGTCGCCGGCGACGATCGAGAGTATGCTGGGTCGTAAAGTTATGCGAGACATTCCCTCAGGGACCCTTTTAGACGGGGACATGTTTGACGCGGATTTATACGGATAAAAAGCAGATCATGAACATCTGGATTACGGGTTGTAGTGGTTTTCTTGGCACCAGGCTGGCCAAACACTTCGCAAATCAACATTCCGTCACGGGTATTTCGCGACGAGATTGCAACGACGCAAGCCGTTCCGTCTCGATCGATCTCACAGATTCCAAATCACCCCGACTGATTGAAAAGTTAGCGACGGAAATCGGTGCACCCGAGATCGTTATTCACGCCGCCTCAAAACAACCGGGCACAGGCGATCTCGCTGACTTCGTCGATGCAAACGTTCACTCGACTTCGAACCTGATTGAAGGACTAACGCAACAACCGCCGCGCCTGATCATTTACACCTCGACATTAAGCGTCTACGGCCGGCCGTCTGTGATTCCCGTCGACGAATCGAGTCCCGCCGGCGGCAGTCTGCCTTACGGCGCTACGAAGCGCTGGGCCGAACAGCTCCTCGAAACATTTCAACGCTATTCACGCATCGTCGCTTTGCGAATGCCGAGTCTCTACGGGGCCGGACAAACAGACAGTTTCATCGACGGCCTCGCACGAACCGCACAACGCAACGAAGCGATTGAACTCTTTTCACGTGGCGATTTGATCCGCGACGCGTTGCACGTTAGCGACGTCGTACACGCGATCGACAACTGCATCGCGAAACCACCTGGTAACGCGTTCTCGGTTTTGAATCTCGGCTGCGGTCAACGAATCAGCACAAGCGAATACGCGCACGCGCTTGTTCACGCGCTCGGCAGTAAAAGCACTATCGTTCCCATCGATCGCGAAGCGCCTCAATTCGATCTCTACGCCAACATCTCCGCCGCGCGCCAGCAGATCGCTTTCGCACCGATGTCGCTGCCCGAATCGATGAAGGTTTATGCCGATGAGCTACGAGCATGATCCGCATCATCCGCTAACGACTGCTTTTCCTTACTTTCCACCTAAGGAGCAGGAGTGGCTGGCGGGCGAGCTGAGCCAGATACTCAACGGCATGCTCGCGATGGGTCCGCGCGTCGCGCAGTTTGAAAAGGAGTTTGCGGCGTACTGCGGACAGCCGTATGGCATCGCGTTTCCGAGTTGTACGTCCTCAATGGAGGCGGCGCTGATCGCGTTCGGTGTTGGACCAGGCGATGAAGTGCTCGTACCGGTGGAGACGTTCATCGCCACGGGGATGGTCGTTTCGCTCGTCGGTGCGACACCACTTTTCACCGAGATCTCCGCGAGTAATTTCTCGATGGACTTCGACGACGCGTGGTCGCGTGTTACAGCGAAAACAAAGGGCGCAATCGTGGTCCACTTCGGCGGTTTCATTTCGCCGCAGCTGCCCGCGTTTGTGGCGAAGATGCGCGCGTCGGGACGCTTTGTGATTGAAGACGCTGCGCACGCGCCCGGCGCAGAGTTGAACGGCGAGCGTGCCGGAAGCATTGGCGATGCCGGTTGCTTCTCGTTTTACCCCACTAAAGTCATATCTACGGGTGAAGGCGGAATGCTTGTCACGGCACGTGAAGACCTCGCGCGCACCGTTCGCAGCTTGCAGCTTCGCGGCCGCGACCTCGATGCGCCCGGCGAGCTTTACGTGCGTGCGGGGAGAAACAATCGTTTCACTGAAATCGCCGCGGCCATGGGTTTGAGCCAGCTTCGTTCTTTGCCGGAGTTTCTTGCGAGCCGGCGTCGAGTCGCCGCGATCTACGACGAGATGTTGCTCAGCAGCGAGCTCTTCGTTCCGTTGCTTGCGGAAGATGGCAGCGTGCCGAGTTACTGGCGTTACGTCGCGATTCCGACCATTGAAATAGATCGTGTCGCGCTGCGCGATCGTCTCGCAGGGGACAAGATCACGATCGACTGGGCTTATGATCCGCCGCTACACCTGCAACCCGTTTATCAACAGACGCTGGGCACACGTCCGGGCATGTTGCCGCGATCGGAAGACATCCTCGCGCGACACATTTGCCTTCCGGTGCACGCACGAATGCGTGACGAAGACGCTGAATTTGTCGCGCGGCGCTTGCTCGCTCACGTCAGTGAAATCGCCCAGGCCGCACAGCAAACTTCGTGAAGATCGCCATTCACCAGCCGCAATATTTTCCCTGGCCGCCTTATGTGCACAAAGTGATGTCGGCTGATATATTCGTGTACCTTGACACGGTCCAGTTCACCAAGAACGGCGTTCAAAATCGCAATCAAATCAAGACGTCGCAAGGGCCACAATGGCTGACGGTTCCGGTGCGACATGAGCTCGGGCGCAGCATTCGCGACACGGAACTCGTCACTCCATTTGCGACTGTGAAGCACTGGAAAACGCTGCAAGCGAACTACGCGCGCACGCCCGGTTTTCAGCGCTGGAAAGAGGAGTTGCACGACCTGCTGCACCAGGAATACCGAACGCTCGACGAGGTCGCGATCGCATCGACTGAGTGGATGATCGACAAGTTAGACATTAACAACAAGCGACTGCGAGCTTCCGAGATTCAGGGAACACACGGACGCGCATCACAGCTCGTTGCATCGATTTGTGAAGCTTTTGAAGGAGATTCTTACCTGACTGGAACTGGCGCCCTCGATTACCTCGAGGCGGACGACTTCAAACACATCGGCTGCAAAGTTCTCGTGCAACACTGGACACCGTTGGCATATCAACAACCGCATGGCGAGTTTGCTCCGGATCTATCGACACTCGATCTCTTGCTCAACGAACCAGACAAAGCAGCAGAATTGATCTCGGCAGCGGGAAGTTGGGAGGCGCTCGAAAGCGTATGACCAAACGACGCGTGCTCGGCATCACTGCGATTCGCTCCGAGTATTTCCTGCAACGGTCGATCCTGCGCGCAATCGTCGATCATCCCGAGCTCGAACTACAGCTCGTGGTGACCGGCGCTCACCTGTCGCCGTTGCACGGTCAAACTGTCAAAGAGATCGAAGCCGATGGGTTTCAGATCGCGGCGCGGATTGAAAACCTGATTTATTCCGATCGCGATGCGGCGCGGCTCAAGGGAGCGGCGACGCAGTTGCAGGTGTTGGCCCACCTTGTGGATGAACTCAGGCCTGACTGGCTTCTTGTACCTGCTGATCGCGAAGAGTCGATGACGCTCGCGCTGTGCGGCACTTACATGAACATCGCCACTGCGCATTACGGCGCCGGCGATCGCGTTGTCGGGAATGCTGACGACATGATTCGTCATGCGGTGTCGCGGCTCTCGCACCTGCTTTTGACGACTCACGAACAGGCACGTGAGCGACTCGTCAAAGCAGGTGAAGAAGAGTGGCGCGTGCACAACGTCGGGCACGCCGGGATCGATCGCCTTCGCTCAACTGAAGAGCTAAGCACTTCCGACCTCGCGCAACGACTCGGCGTCAACAACATCGAAGACCAATTCGCAGTGATCATTCAACATCCCCTGACATCCGAGATTGATAAAGCCGGTGAACACATGCGTGAGACTCTCGCGGCCGTGCTTCGCCTGGGATTGCAAGCCTTCATCAGTTACCCCAATTCAGATCCCGGCTCCAATCAAATCATCGACGCAATCGAAGAATCCAGGCAAAATCCGCGTCTATCCGTGTTCAAAAACATCCCGGATCGCGAGTTTGTAAATCTGTTAAGACGCGCCACAGTCTTGATCGGCAACTCGAGCCTCGGATTACTCGAAGCCCCTTATCTGAAGTTACCAGTCGTCAATGTCGGCCGCAGACAGTCAGAACGCCATCACGCAAGCAATGTCTTCTTCGCCCCCGCTGAGCGCGAAGCAATCGTGCGACAGGTGCGAGCGATTATGGATACCCAGATCAGCGAATGCGAAAACCCGTTTGGCGACGGCCACACCGGCGAGCGCGTCGCGGCGCTACTGGCGGCGACACCAATCGACGAGAAGCTTTTGAATAAAGACCTTAGTTACTAAATGCAGAACTGGGACGACGTTTACAGCAAGAATTACATGACGATGTGGTATCCAAACGAGGATATCATCCGCTTCTGCGCGCGCCTGATCCAGAAACAACTCACACACGACAGGTTCGACGTCAAACGTCCGGTCGAGCGTGTGCTCGATCTCGGCTGCGGTAACGGCCGTCACGCGATCTATTTCGCGCGCCAGGGATTCGCATCGGCAGGCATCGACGTCTCCGAGCAGGCAATCGAGTGGGCAAAAGCCTGGGCTAAACGCGAGGGCCTCGAAGTCGATTTCCGCACGGGCAATATCGAAAATCTGCCGTTTGAAAACGAGACGTTTGACGTCGTTGTCTCGCACGGCGTGCTCGACCACGTTCACATGGAAACTGCCCGGAAGGCTGCCGAGGAAGTGCGCCGCGTCCTGCGACCGAAAGGCCTCTTTTACTGCGACCTGCGCTCAACAGAGGATTATGAATATGGCGTGGGCGAGCAGGCGGGTAAGAACACTTTCGTAGTAACCGAAGGCTACGAGCGAGGCCTGGTCCAGCACTTCTTCTCGCGCGCCGAGACAGAGGAGCTATTTGACGGTCTTTTTCGAATCCTCTACAGTGAAATCACTGAGTTGCGACTCGGACCTGACTTCCAACGGAAATTTTCTCGGTGGGTTTTCGCCGCTGAATCGCTCTGATTTCTGAATGCGAATACTTGTCATAGCGCCCCATCCCGACGACGAAACCCTGGGATGCGGAGGCTCTTTACTGAAACACAAGGCGAACGGCGATAGCCTCTCGTGGCTGGTGGCGACACGCGGCCACGAGCCGCAGTGGTCCGCCGAGCTCCTCGAGCAAAAGGAACGCGAGATCAGCGCCGTTGCTGCTGCCTACGGCTTCGACAACACTTTCCGTCTCAACTTTCCGACCATCAAGCTCGACAAGGTCCCGTTTGAAGAGATTATCGTCGCGATTCGCGATGCGATCACCGATGCGAAGCCGGATTGCGTTTATCTCAATCACTCGGGCGACGTGCATTCAGATCATCGTGTACTGTTCGAAGCGACCATGTCAGTGCTGAAACCGTTTTACAGCGGCAAGCATGGTGTTAAACGAGTCTTGAGTTACGAAGTGTTCTCTTCGACGGATGCTGCGCCCGTTAACCCCGCGCGTGTGTTTATGCCGAATGTCTTTATCGACGTGACTGAGTTTCTCGAAACGAAGCTCGAGATCATGGGTTTGTACGAATCGGAGTTGCAGGCGTCGCCGCTGCCGCGCGCGCTCGACAGTCTGCGCGCCCTCGCGCGGGTGAGAGGTGCGACGATCGGTGTCGAGTATGCTGAAGCGTTCATGCTCGTACGCGAGGTGAGTTAGATGATTTCGGTTGTCGGCTTTGGCGCGGGCGGTCACGCGAAGGTTGTGATCGAGATTTTGCGATCGATGCAGGAGTATGAGATCGCCGGGTTGCTTGATACGCGAAAAGAGTTGTGGGGCACGATTGTTCTTGGCGTGAAAGTGCTTGGCGACGATTCGATGATGGCGGAGCTGAAACAACGCGGGATCGATCATGCGTTTATCGGAGTCGGTACTGTTGGTGACGCCGAGGCGCGACGACTACTTTATGAGAAAGTCTCCGGTTTCGGGTTTAAGATCGTACCTGCGATTCATGTTGCAGCGAGTGTTTCTTCGACCGCGAAGATTGGAGATGGGCCGACGATCATGGCAGGTGCGATCATCAACGCGGATGCGATGATTGGAAACAATGTGATCGTCAATACCGGCGCCATCATCGAGCACGATTGTGTGATTGGCGATCACGCACACATCGCTACTGGAGCGCGACTCGCGGGTGGCGTTCACGTTGGACGGGGTTCGCACATCGGGATCGGTGCAGTCATTCGACAAGAGATCCGGATCGGTGCAGGTTCGATTGTTGGAGCGGGTGCGGTGGTCGTGAGAGACGTGCGTGATGCTACTACGGTAATTGGAGTGCCAGCGCGAGTTTTAACGCGGATTGACGCGGAAATACGCAGATGAATGAGTTAGAGCGAGTAAGTGTTTCGCCAGAGAGCTCCGTGCGGCAGGTGATGGAGTGTATCGACCGGTCTGCGAAGGGTATTGCGCTCGTGCTTGACGACCAACGCCACCTGATCGGCACAGTCACCGACGGTGATATACGTCGCGCGATTCTCGCGGGCATGGATCTCGAGCTTTCGATTAGTGAACTCCTGAGACTACGCCAACCCGGCTTTGCCGCCGGCGCGATCACGGCTCCACTCGGCACCGAAGATCCGGCGCTCCTGCACCTGATGACGGAGAGTGGCGTGCGGCACATCCCGCTCGTTGACGAAGATGGATGTGTCGCCGGCATCTCTTTCCTCACTGAGCTGGTTAAAGAATACGAGTTGCCGCTGCGTGCGGTGGTGATGGCGGGTGGTTATGGCAGCCGTCTCCGGCCACTCACGGAAGAGTTGCCGAAGCCGATGCTGCCTGTCGGCAACAAGCCGCTGCTCGAGCTGATCGTCGAGCAGCTCAAACAAGCCGGCATTCGCCAGGTCAACGTCGCTACGCACTACAAAGGCGACGTGATCGCCGACCACTTCAAAAACGGTGAAGCGTTTGGCGTCGATATTCGCTACGTCAAAGAGGACCAACCGCTCGGCACAGCGGGCGCGCTCAGCCTCCTCGAAGAAGTTGATGAGCCACTGCTCGTGATGAATGGCGACATCCTCACGCGCGTCGATTTTCGAGCGCTGCTCCATTTCCACCGTGAACACAAAGCTGATCTGACAGTGTGCGTGCGGCAGTATGAGCTCAACGTTCCGTACGGCGTGATTGAAACGGACGGCGTGAACGTGAAAGGCATCTCGGAGAAGCCGGTGGTGCGGCAGTTCATCAACGCCGGCATCTACCTGCTGAACGCCCAGGTGCGGCGGCTGATTCCGAATGGTCAGCCGTACGACATTCCCGAGCTGATCGAACGCCTGATCAAAGAAGAACGCACCGTGGTCTGTTTTCCGATCCGCGAATACTGGCTCGACATCGGCAAGGTGGACCAATACGACCAGGCCAAAGCCGATATCGCTGCCGGGCGGTATTAAGATCCGTTCAATCTGTGGCTAAAGATTTCTACCAGTTTCAGCACGAGCGAGAACGCGAATACGCGTTGCAATCGATGCGGACTTACCTGCGGAACAAGCCCGAGCAGGTAAAGTTTTTCGAAGAACTCGTTGGTCCCTATCTTAACGATGAGGTCTCCGTTCTCGACGCCTGTTGCGGCATCGGTGATCTGCTCTTTTTCCTCTCGCAAGTCAATCCAAATGCTTACTTCACGGGGGTCGATAAAGCCGAGTTTCTGATCGAAGAAGCACGCACACACTTTGCCGGCAATCCCAAGGTGACGTTCCAACACGGCGACATCTACGCGCTTGCGGAACAGTTCGGCAAAAACAGCTTCGATCTTTCCGTGTGCAAACAAACACTCTCATGGCTTCCGTCATACGAGAAACCGGTCGAGGAATTGATGGCCGTGACACGGCGCGCGGTATTTATCAGCTCGCTTTTTTACGACGGCCGCATCGATTTCGAAACACGCGTGCGCGAGTACACTACCGACGCGGGTCGCGAGGGCTATAATGCTTTCTACAACGTCTACAGCTTCCCGATCTTCAGGGAGTTTTGCCTGGATCGCGGCGCGAGAGACGTGATTGGCTTTGACTTCAATATCGGTATCGATCTGCCACGTCCGGTCAATCCGGATCGCATGGGAACGTACACAGTACAATTACAATCAGGCGAGCGCCTGCAGATCTCCGGCGCGGTCTTGATGCCTTGGAAAATCGTGCGTGTAGATTTGTAAGAAAATGAGCTGGAACGATAAGAAGGTCCTGGTGACCGGCGCCGGTGGATTCATCGGCAGCCATCTGACTGAGCGTCTCGTCGAACTCGGCGCCAAAACACGTGCGTTCGTGCGTTACAGCTCGACCGGATCGTGGGGCTGGCTGGACCAGTCGCCGTTGAAGAACGATGTTGAAGTCGTGTTGGGTGACATTCGCGACCAGGACACCGTCGCGCATGCGCTCGATGGTGTGGATATTGTCTTTCATCTCGCCGCGCTGATAGCGATTCCCTACTCTTATCAGGCGCCGCTCTCGTATGTGCGTACGAACGTCGAAGGCACTCTGAACGTGCTGCAAGCCGCGCAACGGGCCGGCTCAGAGATCGTGGTCCACACGTCGACGAGCGAGGTTTATGGCACCGCGCGTACCGTGCCGATTGACGAGAACCATCCGCTACAGGGCCAGTCGCCGTATTCAGCCAGCAAGATTGGTGCTGACAAAATCGCGGAGTCGTTTCATCTCTCGTTCGGACTGCCGGTCGTGACAGTGCGACCTTTCAATACCTTTGGACCACGGCAGTCGGCCCGCGCGGTGATACCCACGATCGTGACCCAGGCATCCAGCGGCTCCGAGATTCGTCTCGGCAATCTCGAGCCGACACGTGATCTCAACTTTGTCGCCGATACGGTTGAAGGATTTATCAAAGCTGCTGAAACACCGAAAGCGATCGGCGAGACGATCAACCTCGGCTCGGGTCGTGAGATCTCGATTCGAGACCTCGCGGCGATGATTCTCAAACTGATGAATCGCGACATTCCGATCACGCTCGAAGACGCGCGCGTGCGGCCGGAGAATAGCGAAGTAGATCGACTCTGCGCCGACAGTCGCAAGGGACAATCGATCCTCGGCTGGACGCCGAAGTACTCACTCGAAGATGGACTTGCTGCAACCATTGAATGGATACGTGAGAACAGTGAGCGATACCGAACAGGCATATACGTCATTTGAGCCTGGCGCAGCGGTGGCCGCGGGCAGCATTCCTCTGTGCGTGCCCGAGCTGCGCGGCAATGAGTGGCGCTACGTCAAAGAATGTCTCGACACGGGTTGGGTGTCGTCTGTTGGTCCGTTCGTCCAGCAACTGGAGAGGAATATAGCCTCGTATGTTGGCGCCGCTCATGGTGTCGCCACTGCGACGGGGACCGCCGCGCTGCACATTGCGCTCCTCGTTGCGGGTGTGAAGCCCGATGATGAAGTGCTCGTCTCGGATCTGACCTTCATCGCGCCCGCGAATGCGATTCGATATGCGAATGCGTGGCCCGTGCTGGTTGATGCTGAGCCCGTTTACTGGCAAATGGATGTCACGCGCGCGATAGATTTCCTCGAAACGCAGTGCAAATGGACGGACGGCAAGCTCGTCAACAAGATCACTGGACGGCGCGTGAGTGCGATCGTGCCGGTGCACATTCTCGGCCATCCGGTCGATCTCAATCCGCTTCTTGAAGTCGCAAACAAATACGGGCTCGCGATTGTTGAAGACGCGACGGAGAGTCTCGGCGCGGAATACCATCAGCGCAAAACCGGCAACCTCGCCCGCGATCTTCCCCACCTCGGCTGTTTCAGTTTCAATGGCAACAAGATCATCACGACCGGTGGCGGCGGCATGCTCGTGACTAACGATCCGGAGTGGGCCGCGCAGGCGAAGTATTTATCGACTCAGGCGAAGGACGATCCGGTCGAGTATGTTCACAACGAGATCGGTTTCAACTACCGGCTCAGCAACGTGCAAGCGGCGTTGGGCTGCGCGCAGATGGAACTGCTCGACGAGTTCATCGAGATCAAGCGCGGCATCGCGGCGGAGTATGCGAAAGCTTTTGTGGACGTGCCGGGTGTGACGATGATGTCTGAGGCAAGCTGGGCGCGCAGCATCTTCTGGCTTAACACCGTGCTGATCGATGAAGAAGAGTATGGCGAGGACAGCCGCACGCTCATGAAGCGGCTCGCTCGTCGTGGCATACAGGCGCGCCCTTTGTGGCAGCCGTTGCATAGATCGCCAGCGCTGGCCGGCGTGCAGAGTATCGGCGGTGAAGTTGCTGACGAGATCAATCGCCGCGCGCTGAGTTTGCCGAGTTCAGTCGGGTTGACTCCCGAACAAGTGCGGGAAGTGATCGGTGCAGTCTGTGAGCCGGGACGTGTCACGCGGTGACGATCGGCCAGCGTATCAGCAGCTCGTGGGAGCGCGATGGTCTGGTAGGCACATTGCAACGTAGCGCCCTCTTTTTGCTGCGTCGTGCCGGCTGGCGTGCTGACGCGTGGTCCAGATCGCTTGATCATCGACTCACCGAACAGGCGATACTCCGAAAGTACGGCGCGCTGTTGAAGCGAAACGAGAAGTTTCGTAACTGTCATAAAGGCCAGCGCTGTTTCGTGATCGGGAATGGCCCATCTCTGAACGAACAGGATCTTACGCCGCTGGCCAACGAGATCACGTTTGTCGCCAACTACTTTCATCACCACCCGATCATCAGCGAATCCTGGCAACCGACATATTATTGCTTGAGCGATCCGGCATATTTTGACGGTCGCGAACCACTCGAGTTAATGCACGACATCGCCGCGAAGGTACCGGCTGCTCCGTTCTTTGTGCCCCACTACGCGCACGATTTTTTATTGCAGACAAAAGCGCTGCCCGAGGATCGGACTTACTACGTCGGGTTGTGTGGCGGGCTTGAAGATGAGTGGAACGAGCTGCCTGATTTCACGGGGATTACTCCGGGCGTTCAGACGGTTGTGCAGCTCGGGATCATGGCCGGGATGTTTATGGGTTGCACGACGATTTACCTGATGGGCCTGGACCACAACTGGCTGTCGCACGGCGGCATGCCGATGAACTTTTACAGCAAGGAAGATGCGAAGAGCCAGCCGCAGGGGAATGTCGGGAATTGGGATTACAAGTCGCTGATGGCGGCAATGACGACGATCTGGCGTGTTTACGAAATGCACCAGCGAATCGCCGCGAAGCACGGGATCAAGATCATCAACGTGACGGCGGGCGGGTTTTTAGATGTGTTCGAGCGCGCCCGGTACGAAGACATTTTGTAAAAAGATTGATGCGCGACCTAAAAAGCCTGATTTTCTCTTTGCAGAACAAGCGCCGGTACGCGCACGTTGCGATCGGCTTCGGCTCCCGTGTCGTCGATTCAAATTTCGAAGGCGACCACATCGAGATCGGAAAAGATTGTTACATCCAAAGATCCAGTTTCGCGAAAGGCGCGATTGTCAAAGACGGCTGCGCCATTTTTGATTCCAGTTTCGATAGCCACACCGCCGTCTATCCGCATTGCTCGTTGAGTCACGTTAAGTTCGGGGCGTACAGCTACGTGAACGAAAATTCAGCGATGGGCAGCGTCACGGTCGGTCGCTTCACCTCGATCGGTCCGGGTTTCATGTGTGGCTACGGTGAGCATCCGACAAACTTCGTCACCACCAGTCCCGTCTTCTATTCCACGCGGCGCCAGTGTGGAATTTCATTTACCGAAACGAGTCGTTATGATGAGCAACAGCGGACGACCATCGGTAACGACGTCTGGATCGGCGCGCGAACATTCGTCAGAGACGGTGTAAAGATCGGCGACGGCGCGCTGATCGCGGCGGGCGCAGTCGTGACCGCTGACGTTCCCGCCTACGCGATCATGGGCGGCGTGCCGGCAAAACTGATTCGATATCGTTTCCCCGAAGACGTCGTGCAGGAACTACTCGAGATTCAATGGTGGAACTGGAGCGAAGATCGACTTCGCGAGGCTCAGCCGCAACTTGCGCAACCTGATGTGAATTCGTTTCTGGAGTGGGCGCGGCGTGGTTAGCTTGTTGAGAACAATCGTGAAGCGGCCGCTGAACCTGCTCGGCCTGGACCTCGTGCGGTTCAATCCGCGCTACTCGCTGGGTGAATACGCGTATGTCGCTTCGCTCGATATCAAAACGGTGATCGACGTTGGCGCGCACACGGGTGAGTTTGCGCGCATGATAAAAAAGATACTGCCTGACGCGACGATATTTTCGTTCGAGCCGTTGCAAGAAGAATTCAAGAGTTTGCAACAGCAGATGCAGAATGGCGCGGGATTTATGGCGTTCAACTGCGCGGTTGGCGATCGAACTGAAACGGTCGAGATTCACCGCAGCTCGTATGCGCAAAGCTCGTCGTTACGGCAGATGACACAGCTTCATAAGGACGCATTTCCCGTGTCGGCGAGTCACACAGCGGAGACGGTTCAGGTCAAGAGGCTCGATGACGTGCTGAGTGAATTCGAGTTGAAACGGGAGATACTCATCAAGATCGATGTGCAGGGGTACGAGGACAAAGTGATTGCGGGTGCACCGCAGACGATCGACAAAGCGAAAGCGATGATCGTTGAGGTTAGCTTTCGTGAGTTGTACGAGGGCCAGCCGTTGTTTGAGACGGTGTTCGAGATGTTAAGCGCTAAAGGGTTCAAGTACATGGGGAACCTCTATCAACTTCTGAGCCCGATTGACGGCGCGCCACTACAGGCCGACGCGCTATTTGTCCGCGCATAATTTTCACGATGCTGGAATCAATCAAACAGGTACTAAAAAAGACACTTCCCGACGACGTGCTTAAACTTCGACGCGATCTGGAAGCGCGTCGCGCCTGGGAACGAGAGGGACGTCCGTCACCACCGCCGCACATCGTCAAAGAAGAACTGATTCGCGACTACGCAAAGACCTTCAACACGCGAATCCTGATCGAAACAGGCACGTACCTCGGCGACATGGTCCACGCCATGAAGAAATCTTTCTCGAGAATCATATCGTTCGAGCTGGACCAGACACTCGCGGCACAAGCACAGGAACGTTTTGGGAAAGACAGTCATGTCGAGATTGTGCAGGGCGACAGCGGCAAGCTGCTCGGGCACTTTCTCACCACTATCAGCGAGCCATGTCTCTTCTGGCTCGACGGCCATTATTCAGGCGGTATCACCGCGAAAGGAGCCCTCGAAACACCAATCAAAAACGAGCTGACCTTCATTCTTTCACATCCAGTCGACGGCCACGTGATCCTGATCGACGATGCACGCTGCTTCACTGGCGAAAACGATTACCCGACGCTCGATGAGTTACAGGACTTTGTGAACGAACACAAACGAGGCTGGCAGTTCCAGGTTGAAACAGATGTGATCCGAATTCACCAATGAAGGTAAGCTTCCCCATGTGGATCGGCCGCAGGCATCAGGGACTGGGCAACGAGCTCATTCCCTGGGCCAAAGCCTTCATCGCGAGCGAAGAGCTGCAAATCAAGTTTCTCCCGCCAGCCCTCGGCCTCAACGATCGTCGCTACCACGAATACTTCGGCTCCTCTCGCTTCGACTGGATCTATTACGCGATTTTGAAAAAGGTTCTTCCCTGTTACGTCTTCACCGAAGAAGAGTACATCGCCACGGGTGAGAAAGACTTCGCACGCGCGATCCGTGTTTACGCTGACAAAAAAGGTCTTGCAAACAAGAGCTCGTACGCCCTCCTGACCGAAGGTTTGTGGGGCAACTGGTATTCGGTGCGCAAAGCGCGTCACTTCGTGCTATCGCAGCTCTATCGCACGCGCCATCTCACGCACAATTTGTATCAACTCGATCGCCAGATTGCTGACAAGCGACTACTCGTCGGACTTCACATTCGCATGGGCGACTTTCTTCCGGTCGCGAATCCCGCGGAGTATCAGGGTCTTTGGAACACGCGTGTACCGCTGGCCTGGTATGTCAATATCTGTCGCCAGTTGAAAGCCGCCCTCGGCAACAACGTCACGTTCATGCTGCTGACGGATGGCGCCGAAGCGGAGTTGAAAGACTTTATTGCCGAGTTTAATCCGATCACGAACTTCGGCCAGCCGTATGCAGTCGTCAGCGATCTGCTCGCGCTCGTAACCGCGGACGTCCTTGTTTGCTCGATCTCTTCATACAGCATGTGGGGCGTGCTGCTGTCCGGCGCGCCATACTTCTGGTACTTGCCAAACTTGCGTGAGCTCGACGGTTACCTGACACTCTGGAAGGAGCGCATCGAAGGGCTCGGCGACGATGCCGCCGCGAGTGAGATTTTGCCGCGCGGCATTCCACTCGCTGAAAATGGTCGCATTCCGGACTCAGTGCTCGACTACCTGCGTTTGAAGATCAAACTCAATTCTCTTTCTCTCGATCTCGTTAAGTCAGGCGGCGTTCCCGTCGACTACGAAACGGTGCGCGAACAATGCATTACCACTTAATCGGCATTTGCGGCACAGCGATGGCTTCTCTGGCCGGCATGCTTCAGGCCCGCGGCCATCACGTAACCGGTTCTGACCTCAACGTTTATCCACCGATGTCGACGATGCTCGAACAGCTCGGCATCAACGTCTCGCACGGCTACAAACGCGAACACATCTCGGTACCTGACTGTGTGATCGTCGGCAACGCGATCCCGCGTGGCAATCCCGAAGTCGAAGAGACACTCAAACGCAAACTTCTTTATCGTTCGCAAGCTGAAGTTGTGAAGGAAGAGTTTATTCGCGGGCGGCATTCACTCGCGGTCGCGGGTACACACGGCAAGACGACCACGACCAGCATCGCCGCGTGGGTAATGGACCAGGGCGGGCTGAATCCGACGTTTCTGATCGGCGGCGTCGCGCAGAACTTCGGCAGCAGTTTTCGCGTCACGCACAGCGATTACTTCATCATCGAAGCCGACGAGTACGACACTGCTTACTTCGACAAGGGTCCGAAGTTCATGCACTACCTGCCCGAACTCGCGATCGTCAACAACATCGAATTTGATCACGCTGACATCTATCGCGATCTCGATGCTGTAAAACTCGCGTTCCGTCGTTTCATGAATCTCGTTCCGGAGAACGGCCGGCTGATCGCTGGTTGGGATAGTCCCCACGTGCGAAAAGTAGTCGAATCGTTTGGCGAAAGACTTTTCACACGGCTCGAGACTTTCGGTACTGACAGCAGTGCAAAGTGGCAAATCCGCAACGCTGACTTCGGCGAAGGACTCTCACGGTTTGAAGTGTTTTGCGAAAACCAATCGTGGGGAGAGTTTCAAACGCCCCTGGTGGGAGAGTTCAATCTGCTTAACTGTCTCGCCGTGATCGTCGCGGCTGATGCCTGGGGAATCAGCAAAGACAAAATTCGGACTGCGCTTGCGAGTTTTCAGAACGTGAAGCGACGTGCGGAGGTCCGTGGCGAGGAACGCGGGGTGCTGGTGATCGACGACTTTGCCCACCATCCGACAGCGGTCCGCGAGACGTTGCGTGCTTTGCGTGCGAAGTATCGTGATCGTCGTTTGATCGCCATCTTCGAGCCGCGCTCGTGGTCGTCACGCCTGGCTGTGTTTCAGGATGACTACGCCAACGCTTTTGCGGCTGCTGATTACGTTGTGATAGCTGCGGTTTTCGATAGCGACAAGGTCACGGAAAAGGGACGAGCGCTTGATACAAGCGCGTTAATTGACGCGATTTCGAAACAAGGCAAGCCCGCGTTCGCCTTGCCCGATGCCGATCAAATCGTCGCACACATCGTGCCCGAGCTCCGCGAGGGCGATGTGTTGGCGATTATGTCCAACGGCGGCTTTGGTGGAATTCACGACAAGATTCTGAGCGCGCTGCAATCAAGTTAAGCGTATCTTCCTCGACGCACACACTTTAACGAAATCTTTGTAACGCTATCGCAGTCTTAGTCCTCTATAAGGTCTCTCCGGCTAAACACGCACGGAGGGGCCCCCGCAGTGAAAAACTTTTCCATCTTTGAGCGAGCCCTAAAGCTCTCAAGCGCCCAGGGCGTCGAAAATATCGGTGAGATTGCGAGCCTCGCCAGGCGCGATTTCCTCGAGCGCGAGAGTTTTATCTGTCATACCACCACCGCCTCGGTCGAATACGGTTGTCTGATGATTGAAAACGCCGTTCTGCTCCGAACAAATCGATCCGGAAGGGTCTACGCCGGAGTCGAGAAGTTTTCGGCCTTGCAACCGATCATCGATCGTTACATGCGCATCGCAGATGTTTCGGAGTCGGTCTACCTGTTTGGACAGGACGACTGGAGACCGCCGCGACATCCGAATATCAGACTCATCACATTGAATAACGATTTTCGCCTCGCTCGCGAGTGGTTTGTAATTACACACTCGAAGTCACTGAGCTGCGCGATCGTGGCTTTTGATGAGGCGGGTACCGATACGCTTCCCGAACAGATTAGATACTGGGCTTTGAAGACGAGTAACCCACGTCTCGTTTCTGAACTTTCAAACGCTGTAGAAGGCGTAATTGATTGGTCGCTCGCCGCTTAGTTGGGCTGAACAGAACTGGCTTCCGCAACAGGTCGTTCGACTAGTAACGGCGTTCTTGTTGTGTCACTTTGTCCGCTCGGAGTTTTCGGTGCTTCCAGTTGTGCGGTAAGTACGCGCCGGATCTTCCTCGGGAGAAGTTTACCCGCAAGCATCGCAGTTGCTCCTACGAGTTCCACCACGTCACCACCGCCGCGCCAGTGCTCACGCACGACCCGAGGATCGGTAACCGTCATCAATCTCAATAGCGTCAACGCGACGAGATAAGCGTCGTCCACCTGGCCGATAAACGGCAGCATGTCGGGAATGAAGTCGAGCGGTACGAAGGCGTAGACAATCGCTCCCGCCACCATCAGCCGTTCCTTTGCGGGCACCCTTCCGTCCACCATCAACCGCGCGCAAAGCAGCAGCAGGTTGGGGATGACGAGCAGCAGGTTGGTCATGCGACTTCCCAGGTTTGATTGTGACATGCTGCGGATTATACAGTATCGCGCATGGACATCCTCGACCGTATCCGACAGCGAGCCGCGTCAAGACCGCAACACATCGTTCTGCCCGAAGGGAATGATCCACGTACTGTGGTCGCGGCTGCCGAAGCGACGAGCCAGCGTGTCGCACGCATTACGCTGCTGGGCGATAACGAAACAATTCGCACGATTGCGAAAGACCATCGTCTGGATCTCGGCGGCGTCGCAATCATCGATCACAAGCGGGCGACCGATTTCGAGAAGATGGTCGCAGTCTTTCACGACCTACGTCGCGCAAAAGGCCTGATGGCCGACGAAGCGCGAACACTCGTTTCGGATCCTTTGTATTACGGCAACCTGATGGTCCGATCCGGACTGGCTGACGGGTCAGTAGCGGGCGCGACAAATACGACGAGTCACACGGTTCGCGCCGCACTTCATTGCATCGGCGTGCGATCGGGATTCAAGCTCGTGTCGAGTTTCTTTTTGATGGCGCTGCCCAACAATGACTTCGGACACGACGGCGCGATGATCTTTGCGGATTGTGGCGTGGTGATCGAACCGAGCGCCGCGGAGCTTGCGGAGATCGCCCTCGCGGCGGCCGATTCTTGTCGAGCGTTGTTGGGTACGGAGCCCCGCGTCGCGCTGCTCTCGTTTTCGACAAAAGGCAGCGCGAAGCATCGTTTGATCGACAAAGTGGTTGAAGCGACGCGCACCGTAAAGGCGCGTGCGCCTGAGTTGCAGGTTGACGGCGAACTTCAGGGCGATGCTGCGTTGATTCCGGCAGTCGCACAGTCGAAAGCGCCGGGGTCGGCGGTGGCCGGACGTGCAAACGTCCTGATCTTTCCCGATCTGCAATCAGGAAACATTGCTTACAAATTAACGGAACGGCTGGCCGGAGCGACTGCGATCGGCCCGATTCTTCAGGGTTTGGACAAACCCGCGAACGATCTGTCACGAGGCTGCACCTCGCGTGACATTGTGGACGCCGTCGCAATCACGGCCGTCCAAGCGCAGGTGCGAAAAACGTAGAGTAGCCACAGAAAGTCACAAAGTGAAGCTTACGTGAACCGGATCTGTTTTGCGCTTTTGGTGCCTTTTTGTGGCAACGTTCATTTTTCCAGGGCATCAAAGAGCCGACTCCCACAATGTACTGGTTGAAACGCACAACTGGACTCCTCGTCGTCGCGGCATTTTTCGCACTCGCCGCTGCGCAGATCTACAGCCAGGAGCCGGTTAAACCGCAGCCTTCACCGTCGCCAACTCCCGATACAGTCAAAGTCTTTACTGAAGAAGTCCGGCTTCCGGTCGTAGCCTTCGACGCGTACGGACACTACGATCCGACGCTCGAGCTCGACGATGTCCTCGTACTTGAAGACGGTGTTGTTCAGCAGATCCGCAGCGTCAGACACGTTCCTGCAAATGTGCTGTTCGTACTCGACACCGGTGGTGAGTTGAGTGGCCTCGGCGGCATGTCGAAAAAAACGAGTCTCACACGCGACGTCGCGGCGCAGCTAGTCGGCAGGCTGGAACAAGGCGCCTCGATCGCGGTCATGCAGTCGGGTAACACGGCAGAGCTGGTCCAGCCATGGACCACCGACAAGGCCGCGGTGTACCGGACCTTGAAAAACAAACTGAATTCATCGAAGCGGTCGAGGATCTCCGAGGCGATTGCGAATGCAAGTGTGCAACTGAAAGATCGTCCTGAGGGAAGCCGTCACGTTGTGCTAATCACTGACGGTGTTGACACGCCGGGAGGTAAAGTCGATCGCGCTGAAGCGATGAAACAGTTGATCGCGGCGCGCGCCACTGTCCACGTGATCAGCTATACGGAGTTTGTGCGACAGAAAAACGAAAAACAACCGTCGAAGGTCGCGACCGGTCAACGTCCGGCGAGCTCTGATCCGATCACAGCAACTGATCCAACGCTTCCTCCAGGCGCCACGCGCTCACCATCTTTCGGTATCAGCGTCCGCTTCGATCCAGCGATGCGCCGCCTGCGCAAGGCATACGAAGCTGATGTAAAGAAGAGTCAGCAAGCTTTGAAGAATGTAGCGGACGAAACAGGCGGAAAAATGATGCTGCCGATTAACAGTCAGGAGATGCTGGCCCAGGCGAATGAGGTCGCGCGCGCGATTGGCGCTGAATACGTGGTCACCTATCGTCCAAAGCGGCCGCTGGCTGACGCGAAGCCCGGTGAATATCGTCGCATTGAAGTCGCATCTCGCCGCGTCGGTCTCAATCTTCAGGCACGTCGCGGTTACGTTGTGCCAGTTCAGAACTAGCCACAAAAGGCACAAAAATCACAAAAAACCGAAACGCAGTTCAGATTGAAGCTTTAGCTTGCCCTTCAAAGGACAGCCTGAAAGCTGAACTCTACATTCGGCTAAAATCGTTTTTGTGATTTTTGTGCCTTTTTGAGGCTAATTACCTGACAGCAGCTTCGAGGCCCGCCTCCATCATCATGAGTTGGCGCACATCAAACCGGTCCGTCTTCGGCATCAGCGACTGGCGGTGCAACTCTTCCCAATCTTCCTTCGGCACACGATGAAAGGCTTCGACCACCTTCGGATCGAATTGGCGGCTGGCCCAGTCGTCAAGCTCTTGCGCTGCGGCTTCGTACGGCTTGCCACGTCGATACACGCGATCGCTGGTGATGGCGTCAAACGCGTCGGCCACCGAGAAGATGCGCGCGCAGATGTCGATCTCTTCGTAACGCAGACCGAGCGGATAACCAGTGCCGTCCCATTTCTCATGATGTTGGGCCACTACGCGTGCGGCGCCTTCGAGGAATTCGATACCGCGCAGGATCTGCTGTCCGTGAAGTGGATGTTCGCGCATGCGCACCCACTCTTCTTCCGTGAGCTTCGCGGGCTTGCGCAGAATTGAGTCAGGCACACCGATCTTACCGATGTCGTGCAGCAGCGAGCCAAATTCCAGCGCCTTCATCTCGTCGCTACTTAGACCATACTCGCGCCCGAGTCGCAGGCTGTAAGTGACTACGCGTTCTGAGTGACCGTGGGTTTCGGAGTCTCTGGTTTCGAGTGCTGCGGTCAGGGCTTTCAGTGTCGAGCGGTACGCGCCTTCGAGTGAGTTCAATGCTTTGTCGAGCTCGACCGTTCGCTGTTCGACAAGCTCTTCGAGATGGTTCTCGTAACGGCGCTTGGCGACGACGAGATCGTGGTGTTCGAGTGCGCGTTTGACGACCGCTTCCACTTGTCGCAGATCGAAGGGCTTCATGAGGTAATCGAATGCACCGAGACGCAGCGCGCCGATCGCGCTCTCAACCGTCTGCATGCCGCTGATCATTACCACTACCGTGTCGGGAGAAAGTTCCTTGACGTGAGGAATCATCTCGAGCCCGCTCATGCCCGGCATCGTGATATCGCTGATCACTAACTGGAACTCGCCTTCGTTGAGGCGCACGAGCGCTTCCTCCGCCGATGCAGCCCGCAGACACTCGTACTCTTCACTAAGAAGATCGGCAAGAATTTCGGTTATTTCGACTTCATCATCGACTATCAGAATGCGCGGCGACACAATTGTCGGCATGGGTTTCTCCTGAAACGGGCAGGGCATAAGGCGGCTAGAAAAGATTAGTAGAGCTTAACCACAGCTTGTGAGAGTTCGTGGGTGGGGCTGGGTAGTCCCCGCCATTACCTGGCTCAGGCATTCTAGCTGTTTTCTGGACGGGGTGGCAAACATGTTTTTACATCGCGGATAAGTCGGTATCAATCAGCGATTTAGCGTCGTTGAGTGGCAGGTGTTTCCTGGAGAGGCAGGCGCGCGAGGGCGGGTTGCGCTCCATCGCAAACAGCCTTATTATGTGCATCCTTCACGCCGGAGTGGCGAAATTGGTATACGCACCAGACTCAAAATCTGGCGAGGTTCACTCCTCATGTCGGTTCGAGTCCGACCTCCGGCACCAACAACCTACTGGGCATCTTTGATTGCTTCTAGTCGCTGAACATCCGCAAGATCCTGCAGGCGAGCGGCGGTTTTCTTGTTGGTTATCAAATGTTGTAGAGAAATAATGAAAGCGGGAACGCCTCCAAACACGGTTTCAAAACGTTCTGGCCAAGCCTCCTCGAACTCTACGCCGTCAATATCCGTGATTATGTCGATCCGTAACGGCGGCAGACCAATCTGAAAGATAGTCGCTTTTGTACTTAAATCAGCTTCCGTTAACTCACCCCGCGGAGCACCAAACTCTGAGAGCGCACGCAACACTTTCTTAGCGTTGTTTTGATCCGGTCGAACCCACAGGTCTAAATCTTCGGTCGCTCGTACATGCCCGTGAGCCGCCAAAGCATGAGCGCCGACTATCAGGTATTCAACGTTGTGTGCGTTGAAGGCGAGTAACAGTTCTTTGAAGTCTTGGTTCATGGGCTGAATGTTCATTCCAGGCCATACAAAGCTTCGTCAGCGTCCACACCGCTTCAATTCGCTCCTCAGGCGAAGTCGAAATCCGATCGTCCTCCGGAGGTTCAGCCCGCGAGCCGCGAATGACTCTGACGCTCATTCTTTCATTCCGTGAAGACTCAAGCATACGCCAAATTATAGCATGTGCAATTTCAGCCAAATGGCAGGTTGCTGATCAGCGATCCGCGGCGCTGGACCAGAAGCCGGAGTCAAAATAATCGGATTTTAGTCAGAATGCCCGGACTGGGCGGTTAGTTTGACTCAACGCCGCATGGACCACCGAGGAATTTATAGACAAATACATACTGGCACACGAGTGGCTTGGCGGTGAGTGGCTTGTAGTTTTTGACAACCCCGAGTGGTGATCCCAGTTCGCCACTCCGCTCAATTCGAACCTGACATCACTGAGCCGGTATGTTTCTCGATAGCAACTCTTTTATCTCCCGCGCCACCCGAAAGCTCTGGCCCCTCCCTACTTTTGTGATTCCAACAGCCCTTGGATTCTGCTTTGTCGTATCGGCACTCTTTGGATCAAACCTCACGGAATTGGTCGTGGCACTCGTTGTTGCTCAACTAATTGCGAGTGTCGTCGTCTGGAAAAGCTGGAGCGGTACTCACGAACAACTCGCCGGCGTCAAACACGAACTGTCGAGCCTGCAAGGCATCGTTGACGTTTCGCGTGACGCAATCATCGGCGTCACTACTGAAGGCGTAATCATGAGTTGGAACCGCGGCGCCCGCGGTATTTACGGCTATACCTCAAAGGAAGCTCTGGGCGCGCCGATTTCGATGCTCTTTGATCATCGTCGTGGCCAGGAATCTTCGTTGCTGTTTGAAAAAGTCAGGCGCGGCGAGAACGTTACGCAGCATGAGATGGTCCACCTGAAGAAGGGCCGCACTCCGATCGACGTCTCGCTAACGATTTGCCCGATCATGGACGGCAAGACGATGACAGGCGCTTCGGTTGTCGCGCGTGATATCACCGAGCGCAAACGAGCGGCGGGCTCGCTGGCCCAACAGGCGGCGGCGATGAAAGCTTCGATGGACGGCATGACGATCATCGATCACAGCGGCGTCTGCATATATCTGAACGATGCCTACGCAAAGACTTTTGGTTACGCGGATCCAGCGCGATTGATCGGCGCGAGCTGGGAAATGTTTTATTTTGAAGACGAGCTGAGCCGACTCAAAGGCGAGATCATGCCTGCCGTGTGGCGCGATGGCTCGTGGCGCGGCGAAGCCATGGGCTTGAAACTCAGCGGCGGAACTTTTCCACTCGAGATCTCGATTTCAACCGTCGATGGCGGCGGTCTGGTCCACGTAGTGCGCGACATCACCGAGCGCAAGAAACTGGAAGAGACGCTGCGCAACAGCTCGCTCAAGGACGATCTAACCGGTTTGTTCAACCGCCGCGGCCTCCTGAAACAGGCAGCGCCTTACTTCGACTTCGCGCGCCGGCAGAAAGAAAAGCTGCTGTTGCTCTTCATCGACCTCGATGGAATGAAGCGGATCAACGACGAGTTTGGACATAACGAAGGTGATAACGCGCTCATCCAAACGGCGAGGATACTCAATAGCAGTTTCAGGAGCACCGACATCATCGCGCGCCTCGGCGGCGACGAGTTTACCGTCCTTGTCACGGACCTGAACGCCAGTAAAGAAGAGGCGATCACTCGTCTTAACGACAATCTCAAAGCGTACAACGCAACTGAAAAGCGTGGTCACAAACTGGCTTTCAGTATCGGTGTAGCGACACTCGAACCGGAACGCATGGCATGTTTCGAAGAGTTACTCGAACAGGCTGACCAGGCCATGTACGAACAGAAGCGTATGAAGCGACGTCGCGCCACCGAGCGAAGTCAGAACAGGCTCGGCGACGCCGGCGCTGATTCACATGCGGAGTCGCAATTCGCGCCTGATTCAATTCCCTTCGCGCTCTCGACAGATTCGAAAGCCGCGAGTCACGGAACTTTTGACAACGCTGCGATCGGAATGGCCGTGGTTTCAATGGACGGCAGCTGGCTTCAGGTAAACGAATCACTTTGCAAACTGCTGGGCTACTCCGAACAAGAGCTGCGGGCGACGAGTTTTCAACGACTCACTCATCCGGAAGATCTGCGCCATGTGCAGTCGTACATCCAGCGCGTGCTCGAAGGCTACATTCAAAGCCACGAGCAGGAGAAGCGTTATATTCACGAGCAGGGTCACACAGTTTGGGTGCAGTGGCACGTCTCGCTTTTGAAGGATTCGGAAACCGGCACGAAGCGATTGTTCTTCCAGGTGCAGGACATCAGCGATCGCAAGAAGGCCGAAGAAAAACTCACGCAGGACACGCTCACCGGCTTGCCGAACCGCGCGCGCTTCTACGATCTGCTCAAGCTGCGCGTCGCGCGCAAACAGCTCAACCAGGATGGACAGTGCGCCGTGTTGCTGCTCGACGTCGATCGTTTCAAGCTCGTCAACGACAGTCTCGGCAATGCGAGCGCCGATCAACTGCTGATACAGATTGCACAGCGAGTTAAGACGTGCATGCGCCAGGGAGACATTCTCGCGCGTGTTGGCGGAGATGAGTTTGCAGTGCTGCTTGATGACGTATCCGGTGAAGAAGAGGCGTCGTCGGTTGCGACGCGTATCCAACAGGCGCTTGCGATCTCATTCAACCTGCTGGGCCAGGAAGTCTATACAACGTTGAGCATCGGTATCGCGCTCGCTTCAAATTACGAGCAGGTGTCAGACATGCTGCGCGACGCAGAAACCGCAATGCACCAGGCGAAGGCTCGCGGCAAGGCGCGTTATGAGGTCTTCGGACACGACATGCACGGCGAGTTGATGAGTCGTTTGAAGATGGAAACTGATCTGCGACGCGCGTGCGAGCGCGACGAGCTGTTCGTCGATTATCAACCGATCGTATCGCTCGGAAACCGCACGTTGATCGGGTTCGAAGCGCTTGTGCGCTGGCGTCATCCTGAGTTTGGGCTCGTGCCACCGAAAGACTTCATTCCGGTTGCTGAAGAGACGGGTCAAATCCTGACGATTGGGCAGACGGTCCTCGAGTCGGCATGTCGCCAGGCGCGCGAGTGGCAGCAAACGTATCCCGCGGCGCCGCCGTTATTTATCAGCGTGAACTTGTCAGTGAAACAGTTTAATCAACCGGGATTGGTCGAGAATATCGCCGGGTTGCTGGAGCAATTCCAACTGCCACCGCGTTGCCTGAAGCTCGAGATCACCGAGTCAGTGTTCAGCGACAACATTGAAGCCGCAGTTGGACTGTTGACAAAGTTGCGCGAGCTCGGCGTGCAGTTGAGCATCGACGATTTCGGCACCGGCTATTCGAGCTTGAGTTACCTGCAACGTTTCCCAATCGACACTTTGAAGATCGATCGATCATTTGTGACGCAGATGATGGAAAACGAAGAGAACCTCGCGATCGTGCGCACGATCGTCGCGCTCGCGCAGAACCTCGGAATGGACGTCGTGGCTGAAGGTGTTGAGACTGAAGATCAGTTGAAGCTGTTGAAAAAGCTGGAGTGTGAGAATGGACAGGGTTACCTGTTCTCAACGCCGCTCGGCGGGCGACAGTTGGAACAGTTCATTGCCACGTGCAATCTTCAGCCCGCGCTGGACCTTGTAGAGGTCGCAGCCTAGGCTGAAACGGCTCGCGCTTCCCGCACGATCTCCATAAAGTGTTTTGCGCGCTCGGTGATCAGCGCGCCTTGTCCTTCACGGATCGCGTTGATGTCAACGAGGTCGGCCCCAACACCTAATGCCGCCGCACCGGCGCGAATAAAATCTCCCGCGGTCTTGAGCGATACGCCGCCAGTCGGCACGAGCGCGATATGCGGCAACGGCGCTCTCAGCGCCTTGAGATAACTCGGGCCACCAACAGCGCCCGCCGGAAACACTTTCACAAAGTCCGCTCCTGCATTCCACGCCTGGACCACCTCAGTCGGCGTCAAACCACCGGGCATCACTGCGATATCAAGAGCGCGGCAACACGCGATCGTTTCGAGATTTAGCGCGGGACTTACGACAAACTGCGCCCCACTCGAAATGCATGTCGTGGCTGTTTCGGGGTCGAGCACTGTTCCAGCGCCAACGATGGCGTCTTTGCCATACCGATTCGCGACTTCTTCGATAACTTTAATCGCTCCAGGCACGGTCATCGTGATCTCCAGCACCGAGATTCCACCCTCGCGAATCGCGTCAATCGCGCGCATCGCTTCATCGGCCGTCGTCGCACGCACGACCGGAATCACGCCGATGTCTTTGATCTGTTTGATGACTTCAGGTTTTTTCATCGAGCCACCCTCGCCGTTCCGCCTTTCATCACACGTTCAACTTCCGCGAGCGTCGCCATGGTCGTGTCGCCAGGCGTCGTCATCGCAAGCGCGCCGTGTGCAGCACCGCACTCCACGGCCCATTGTGGTCCACGCCCGGTGAGAAATCCGTAAATCAATCCCGATGCAAACGAATCACCGCCACCGACGCGATCGAGTATCTCCAGGTTCTCACGCACCGGCGCCTCGTAAAGCTCGCCAAGAGATATGCCTCCTCCAATAATTTCGAATGCTCGTGAGGAGGCCACGACGTCCAGTTACGAATCGAACTGCGTTTACTTGCGGCGCTTCAAACTTGCGGCGATCGCGGTCTCGGCGAGTGGAGCCATCACCACGTAGCCTTGTGCATTGGGATGGAGTCCATCGTCGCTCAACGCGTCTTTCAAAAAGCCTTTGTCGTCGACCATTGCTGAAAAGTAATCCAGGTAACCGTGACCGTGCGCTGTGGCGTAGTTTTTCATCCACTTGTTGAGCGCGAGGATCTTTTCGGGAGGGCGGCGCCCTGTTTGCACGATTTGCTTGCCGTCGCGCGACTCGTAATCGCTGACTGGCAAGACAGAGGCGAAGACGACGCGAATGCCGTGCGCGGTCGCGAGTTCGGCCATTGAAGAGAGGTTGTCCTGGATGGCCTCGAGCGTAGTTGGACCAGTATTGCCCGCGATGTCGTTTGTGCCTGCTAGTATCACGACGACTTTCGGTTTGAGCGCGATCACGTCGGGACGAAAGCGAAGGAGCATCTGTGGCGTCGTTTGCCCGCTGATGCCGCGATTGACGTAAGGCTTGCCGGGAAAGAAGCCACCGTATGCGGGATCGTCCCAGGAGTCGGTGATCGAGTCGCCCATGAAGACCACGCGCGGTTCCTGCTTCGTAGCCGGCGCCACCCTCGCATTGTCTTCTCGATAACGCGCCAGCGCGGGCCAGTCTTTCAACCTCGTTTCAGCACGGTCCAACCGCGTCTTTATGTCAGCACAATCCGAGCCTCCCGCCGGCGTCTGCCCCACCGCTACTCCCGCCAACATTAATATCACCCAAAGTCCAATCCACCGACCACTCATCCCTCTCTCCTTTTCGTTCAGAGTTCAGCCTTTAGGCTGCTGCCTTCCCATTGCGAGCTTCAGCTGGACACAGCCAACCTTAAGCTTGGACTCTAAACTGCCATAGTTTTGCGCTTTTTGTGCCTTTTTGTGGCTAAAACTTTTTGTGGCCTTTTTGTGGCTAAGCTCGTGCGGATCTCCAGCGATCGAGCGCCACCGCCACCACGATAATCGCGCCGATAATAATCTCCTGAATGTAGTTGGGCCAAC
>DAIOGT010000028.1:0-36010 GCA_036745095.1 Pyrinomonadaceae bacterium | reverse complement strand
TCCGCAAACTCACTTTGCAGCGATGCAAAACGCAACCGGCCGTCCTTGTCGTGGTTGAGTAGAAACTTGACGAGACGATTGCAGAGCCCGCACACGCCGTCGTAGAGAATGATTGGGTTTGAGCCGGCCATTACGAATTAGTTAGACAGGACTTTTTACTTGATTCTGCACATCCTGTAAATCGTGCTGGTCCCGCCGCCGTCTCCGGAGGATGAGGGCGGAGATCAGAGTCATCACAATCCCCGGCGGCAGCGGCTCGAGAAAAGTAAACGCGGCATTAATGAGTGGATTGTCGTAGAGTTCCTTGAATTGTTTCATCTGCTCGGTTTGTTGGGCAATCTGCTCTGCCGTCGCACCGGAAGCGCGTGCTTTCTCGATCGCGTAGTTTGTGTATTTCTCAGCGAAGTCGGGCATAAAGTTGAAATACACAATCTCCCATGTAATCACGTAACAGACGCATGCGATGAGCATTATTAAGAAACCGACGCCCAATGCTCTGCCAAAGCTGATGTACCCGTTTCCGATGTTCTCGCGATACGACCGAATGCCAAAGAACACGAGCAGGAATGCGAGGATCATCGTGGTGTAGCCAACGATAACACCACGGTCGAAACCAATTTCGTCGATAAACGGGACGGTCGCCAGCATCAACAGGGAAACGATCGCGCCCGAGATCAAACCAAAGGTCAAAACAATCTTTTTCATGACAACAGCTCCTGACTAAGTTGGGAAAGCTCGTGGCGCAATCTACTTTTGCAGTTTCGGGTTGTCGTCATACTTTCGGGTGATTTCGCGTTTTGGGCTCAAAATCACACTTTCGAGCTACGGAATAAGTCCCATCTCCTTTCCGATCTGTACGGCTTGAGTGCGACGCCTCGCACTGAGTTTGTCGAAGAGCCGGCTCGAGTGGGTTTTGACAGTGTTCTCGCTGACGAAGAGTTTGTCGGCGATTTCGCGGTTACTCAGCCCCTGTGCGATCAGCTCGAGGATTTCGAGCTCCCGTCGCGTGATGCCGAGATCTTTGAGTCGCTGTTCGTTGAGGGCGAAAGACTGGGCTGCGGGCACAGCGACTTCCCTAACGACCACGACTTCTTTCTTTCGGGTCAGCTTCAGCCCGAGCCAGATACCGAGACCGGCGAAAAGCACCGCCACGAGCCCCCCGTAAATCTCGATCGAATGCTCGACGACGAGGAAGCGAAACTCGATCAGCTTGAGCAAGACGATCAGAATCCCACCGGTCACACCATAAATGATTATCTCTTTTCTCACGCGAATCGGATTTTACAACTATTCGCGTGATCCGCCGATTACAAGGATGACGTGGATCAAGCCGCTCTCTTTGATCTGCGTTCATCCGCGTTCATCTGCGGCTTCAAACTCTCCATCAACGCCTGAAATCCCGCCAGATCGAGTGACTGTGGTCCATCCGAGAGCGCTCGCTCCGGGCATGGATGCACCTCGATAATCAGTCCATCCGCACCCGCCGCAACCGCGGCTTTCGACATCGGCATTATCAAACTGCGCATTCCCGTTCCATGCGATGGATCCGCGAGCACCGGCAAATGCGACAATTCTTTGACGAGGGCTACTGCGGCGAGGTCGAGCGTGTTGCGTGTCGCAGTTTCGAAAGTCTTGATACCTCGCTCACACAACACGACGTTCGTATTACCACCCGCAAGCAGGTATTCGGCCGCGAGCAGCCACTCCTTTACGGTCGCCGATGGTCCACGTTTCAAAAGAATGGGTTTCGAAACACCGGCGAGTTTTCGCAAGAGGGAAAAATTCTGCATGTTGCGGGCGCCGACCTGCATCACGTCCGCATACTCCTCGACGATCTCGACGTCCGCTTCACTCATGACTTCGGTCACGATCGGCAAACCAGTCTCTTTGCTCGCTTGTCGCAGTAGCTGAAGTGCTTTAACCCCGAGCCCCTGGAAGTCGTACGGCGAGGTGCGCGGTTTGTAAGCGCCACCGCGCAACATCGTTGCGCCAGACGCTTTCACTGCGTGCGCCGTCTCCAGCAACTGCTCTTCCGACTCGACCGAGCATGGTCCGGCAATCACGACCAGATCACCGCCGCCGATCTTCGTTCCCCGCACATCTACGACTGTGCGGGCTTGTCGCAGTTGACGGCTGACTAACTTAAACGGATGCGAGATCTGAATGACTTCGGCTACACCCGGCGCCGCGCGCAGCGCTTCGATTTCGGAGCGTCGTCCGTTGCTGCCGATGGCCCCGATGATGGTGCGCTCTGCGCCCTGGACGACGTGTGCCTGAAAACCACATTCCTTGATGCGTTCGATGATGTGGTTGATTTCGTCGGGGGTTGCGTTGTTTGACATGTTGACGATCATGATGAGTGTTCCTTTACTAACAGAGTAGGTTTATGGGGTGTCTGTTCGGTCGAGGCAGACAGCAAAACAAATCGGGTGTAGTTTTCCGAATGGTCCTGAATGCTTTTCCGAAGAATAATTGCGCCATACAGATCGGCCGCGCGCCGGCCGGCGATTGCCGCACGCGTGGAGTCGCCACTGCGAATTACTTCCGCGACGCTGCCCGCAGTGTCATCGGCAACGATGCGTTTGAGTTGGGGATTTCTTTCAAAGAAACGACTGCACTGCGCGAGTGCTGTCGGGTGTGATTGCACGGTTTCGATCGTTTCGAAGGTTGCGCCGGGACAAGCGATCAGGTGTTGTTCAATCCTGATCAGAATCTCGTTGTGGATGTGCAGTGACTTGGCATTCAACAACTCGACAGAAGGCTGTACAACTCCGGCAATCGTGTTTTCGACTGGCGCGAGCAGGTAATCAGCGACACCGTTGTCGAGACTTTCGTAGAGGTCCGCGAAAGTTCTTCGTGGCACCAGCTCGATGTCTTGATTGAGCAGAATGAGCGCCGCCTCTTCGCTGAAGGCGCCACGATCACCTTGAAATGCCACTCGGGGTTTTTTCGTCAGTGTAGTCATTGGCTGACCGCTGCCTGAACTCGTCTCGATTCGCGGATAATGCGCCGAAACACTTTGCCGATGGCACGTTCATCGAGTGGTCCGGGGTTGATCTCCTGTAGCCGTTTCACCACATTCCGTTCGCGCTGTGGATCGCAACACGGCAGGTCTGCGGCCTGTTTGAGCGCGCCGACTTTTAGTGCGAGACGAGCGCGCATATTCAAAAGTCGCAGCAGTTCGGCGTCGATGTCGTCAATTTCTTTTCGCCAGTGCTCGATGTTCATGATTCCAACTCCAGGCAATAAAAAACCAGCCGCGACTTTTTAGGATCGCGGCTGGCTTCGTTGAAGGTGTTTGTGCTTGCTATCCGGTCATCAGCACATCTTTTTCAAACTTCGCCGGTCCGCTCTCCTTCGAAAAGAAGTAGCGGTAGGTAAAGGCGAAATAGAAAAAATTGCGAGTGCTAATCATGACCTCGGCTACTATAGGCAGGCGTGAAAAAGCTGTCAAGACTTTTATGGTCGTGTGAAATCCTGACTTGTTTCGCCCTGATTACCGCGAGTGCTCCGGCGCAAACGCCCGTTTACGTGCGCCTGAATCAGATCGGATTTTCGCCTTCGGACTCTAAGACCGCCGTAGTTTTCAGCCGCGAGCCGGTGGCGCAGGAGTTCCGAGTAGTGAAGGCCGGGAGTGGCGCTGTAGTTTTTAAAGGAACAGTCAATCCAATCGCCGGATCGTGGGGAGAATTCGCTCATCACGGCGAGCTCGACTTCAGCTCGTTTAACTCCGAAGGCGTCTTCATAATTGAAGCTGGTTCAGCGCGCTCATCGATTTTTTCGATTAACCGGACAATAAACGACGCGCTCCCGGATCAACTACTCGAGTTCATGAAACAGCAACGCTGCGGTTATAACCCGTACGTTGATGCTGCATGTCACACCTTCGACGGCCGCACAGCATTCGGACCGCAACGTCCCGGCACGTACATCAACGCGTCGGGCGGCTGGCACGACGCGGGCGATCAGCTCAAATACCTCCTGACTGCGAGTAACGCCACCGCGCAGATGCTTCTCGCGTACCAACTGTCACCACGCGATCGACTCTTCAAGGACAACTTCAATGCGCTCGGCCAACACGGTGCGAATGGAATTGCCGACGTGCTCGACGAAGCGATGTGGGGACTTCAATGGATGCTCCGTCTGCATCCCGCACCCGATCATCTTTACCACCAGGTCGCAGACGATCGCGATCACAAAGGCTTTCGGTTGCCACAAAACGAGACTGTCGATTACGGCTGGGGTCCGGGCAGCTATCGCGTCGTCTATTTTGCTGACGGTCAGCCTCAGGGTCTGCGGGAGTACAAAAGCGAATCAAACGGAGTTGCGAATCTCGCCGGTCGTTACGCCGCCGCGATGGCACTCGGTTATCAGATCTGGAAGGACCATCCGCAGTTGCGATCGTTTGCGCAGACGTTATTGCAAGCGGGCAGGGAAGTGTACGCGTTGGGCCAGGCAAAAGAAGGAGTGCAGCAGGGCAACTCTTACGGCGCACCTTATCGCTACGCTGAAACGACTTGGGCCGATGATATGGAATGGGGCGCGGCCGAGCTTTTCCGCGCTACGCGCGACGCTCGTTATATTCGTGATGCGAAGCGTTACGCGTTGCTCGCGCGTGACGAATCGTGGATGGGTAAAGACGACGCGGGCCACTATCAATACTATCCGTTCATGAACATCGGACATTTTCGTCTCTACGATCTGGTCGATGGTCGCACGAAAAAACAACTCGCCGCTTTTTATCTTGAACAGATTGAGCGATGCATGAAAAAGGGTGACGCAAACCCGTATCGAATCGGTGTGCCGTTTATCTGGTGCTCAAACAATCTCGTCGTGGCGCTTGCGACGCAGTGTCTTATGTACGAGCGCATGACGGGTGACAGACGTTATCGACAGTTCACTTCCAAACAGATCGATTGGCTGCTTGGTCGCAATCCCTGGGGCACTTCAATGTTCACCGGCATTCCCGGTGCTGGCGTTCATCCCAAGGACGTGCATCTGTTCGCGACTGCGTTGTTGAAAAAGCTCGTGCCAGGTGGATTGATTGACGGTCCTGTTTATCGGCGGGTGTTTCAGAGCCTGCGAGGTGTGTCGATTCGAGAGCCGGATCCGTTCGCGGCGTTTCAGGACGAACGCGCTGTCTACCACGACGACATCAACGACTACTCAACAAACGAGCCGACGATGGATGGAACGGCGTCGGCAATCCTCCTCTTTTATATAGCCGCGGATAAACGCTAAATAACGCAGATCAGCGTTCATCCGCGTTAATCTGCGGCTTAAGTAATAACTTCCCAGTCGTTTTTCGCCCTTCCAGATCGCGATGCGCCTGCTCAGCGTGAGCGAGTGGATAAACTTTGTGAATCCTCAATTTGAGATCACCACGCGCGATCGCCCGTAACACATCGTTCGCGCGCCAATCGAGCTCCTCGCGTGTCGCCGTGTAGTGATTTAACGTCGGACGCGTGATGAAGAGTGATCCCTTCTGTGAGAGCTTGATCAGATCAAAAGGCGGCACTGCGCCGCTCGCACCGCCGAACAGTACGAGATAACCACGCGGACGAAGCACGTTGAGATCCTTGTCAAACGTTGCTTTGCCGACGCCGTCATAAACAACATGCACGCCTTCACCGTCCGTGAGGCGGCGCGTTTCAGTTTCAAAATCAGCTTCGGTGTAGACGATACATTCATCAGCACCCGCATCGCGCGCGAGCTGTGCCTTGTCGTGTGTGCCGGCTGTAGCAATCACACGCCCGCCGATCTTTTTCGCCATTTGGACCAGCAAGAGTCCGACGCCACCGGCCGCCGCATGGATCAGTGCCGTCTCGCCTTTTTTCAGCGGGTAGGAACTGTTGACGAGGTAGTGCGCCGTCATTCCTTGCAACATGGCCGCGGCTGCCTGCTCGAAGTCCAACTCGTCAGGAATTTTCACTAAACGACTCGCCGGCACCGCCGCGTATTCAGCATAACTTCCCAACGCGCTCGTATAAGCAACACGATCGCCCGTCTTGATCGTCGTCACTTCGCTACCAACCTCGGTCACGATACCGGCCGCTTCCTGGCCATTCACAAACGGCAGCGACGTCGGGTAACGACCTTCACGAAAGTAAACGTCGATAAAATTGACGCCCGCAGCTTTGATCTGGACGAGAGCTTCGTCAGGTTTCGGCGCCGGCACCGGCAACTCGACCGGCGCCAACACCTCCGGCCCGCCTACTTTAGAAACTTGAATGGCTTGCATGGCCACAGGTTAGCACGGATAATCCTTCTTCTGCCTGGCTCGGAACACCAAACACAACGCGAAAGGAGTTCTTGTGACTACTAAACGAAGAGTACTGTCAGCCCTGGCCCTGGTTCTGACAATTTCGTTATGCCAGCCCGTGTTGGGCCAAAAGAAGAGCTCGGCTCCCGACTCCATCAACATCCCATTTGAAACTTACAAGTTACCGAACGGTCTCACGGTGATCCTTTCCGAGGACCACACGACGCCGACTGTCGCGGTCGATGTGTGGTATCACGTTGGCTCCAAGAACGAGATGCCGGGACGAACCGGATTTGCACACCTGTTTGAGCACGTGATGTTTACGGGTTCCGGCCACGTGCCTTATGGACTGCACGACAAGCTCACGGAAGGTGTCGGCGGCGGGAACAACGGTTCGACGAACAACGATCGCACGAACTACTACGAGACAATTCCTTCCAACTATCTCGAGACCGCGTTGTGGTTGGAATCCGACCGCATGGGGTTCCTCCTCGACAAGCTCGACATCGCGAAACTCAATGCGCAGCGTGACGTTGTCAAAAACGAGCGGCGACAGAGTTATGACAACCAGCCCTACGGGCGTGTGAGCGAGATCCTCGCGGCTGCGATGTACCCGAAGGGTCATCCTTACTCGTGGCCCGTGATCGGCTCGATGGCGGATCTCAGTGCCGCCTCAGAGGAAGATGTGAAAGCATTCTTCCGGCTTTACTACGCGCCAAACAATGCGACACTCGCAGTTGTCGGTGATTTCGATCCGAAACAGGCGAAGGCATGGATACAAAAGTACTTCGGCGACTTGCCGCAAGGTAAGCCAGTGGAAAGACCAACCGTGCCGCTCGGCAAGTTAGATGCGAGCAAGCGTCTTGTTTACGAGGATCGCGTACAGGTGCCGCGACTGTACATTCAATGGCCCACGGTCGGTTCCAAGAACGACGACAGCTACGCACTCGGATTGATGAGTTCGATCCTTTCGGGTTCGCGAACCGCGCGTTTGACGAAAGCTCTCGTCTACGATTCGCAAAAGGCCTCGCAGGTTTTCAGTTTTCAAAACTCCGCGGAAAATGTCGGCGTGTATCAGGTCACGGTCATCCCGCGACCGGAAGCGACTCTCACGGATCTCGAAGTTGCAGTCGATCAAGTGTTGCAAAAATTCATCAGTGAAGGTCCGACTGCGGAAGAGCTGCAAAAGGCAAAGAGTGGACTGGAGCTAAGTTTCTTACGCGGCCTCGAATCCAATCTGGGCAAAGCGGAGCAACTGATCGGCGGTTCTGTTTTCCATGCCAATCCCGCTCATTTCAAGACTAACATTCAGAAGACGCTGGCGGTAACGGCTGCCGACGTTAAGCGCGTGGCGTCTCAATATCTGCCAAAGTCGCGCATCGTGTTGAGCGTTGTGCCGAAAGGTAAAAAAGATCAGGCTTCAAAAGCGGCTGAGAGTGAAACCGTCACGATGGTCGTTGGAAAGAGACGAGGAGGTAGATCATGAACACACGTAAGAAAGCACTCGCGCTCGCGGCCGCACTCGTCATCAGCCTGGCGCACATTGCGGCGCTCGCACAGCAGACACTGGATCGCACCGTGGTTCCGCCTGCTGGTCCAACGCCCGTGCTGCGTGTCCCGACGTGGACGAAAACTCAACTGGCAAACGGCGCGACTTTGATCGTTTCCGAGCGCCATAGCCTGCCGCTGGTATCGTTCACGATCACTTTCCTCGGTGGCTCTAATCAGTTCGAACAAGCAGGAAAGCGCGGTGTCGCGGCGATGGCTGCCTCGATGTTGAGCGAAGGTACGACCACCAAAACGGGGGATCAGCTTTCGGACGCGCTGCAACTGCTCGGCACAGGCATCGGCAGCGGTGTTGGCGGTGAGGAAGGATCGATTAGCTTTGTTTCAACTGCGAAGAACTTCGATGCAACACTCGCGATTCTCGCGGACATGATGCTCAATTCAACGTTTCCCGCGGACGCGCTCGAGCGATTGCGTGGTCGCACGCTCGTTAACCTGACGCAGGCGAAAGATCAACCAGTCGTCGTGGGCACACAGGTCTTCAACAAGATTCTCTACGGCAATGGCCACCCGTACGGGCAACGTGTGACTGAGACTTCGGTGAAAGCGATAACGCGCGATGATGTCATGGCGTTTGCGAAGTCTTACTACCAGCCGGGTCGGGCAATCATCACCGTTGTTGGAGACATCACGCCCGTGAAAGCCAAGGCGGCGGTCGAAAAAGGTTTGACTGCATGGGCCAAGGCCGGCGAAAAGCCGTCGTTTGACTATCCGAAACTGCCGGAGCTTCAGCCGGCGAAGATTTATCTCGTGGATAAGCCGGGCGCCGCGCAGTCGGTCTTTAATATTGGACTGCCTGGTCCGCCGCGTAACACGCCTGACTATTTTGCGCTTCAGGTGTTGAACACGATCCTCGGTGGTCAGTTTCAGTCGCGCCTCAACGCCAACCTCCGCGAGCAGAAGGGTTACAGCTACGGCGTAAACTCCAACTTCGGTTATGGAAAAGGGCCCGGTGCCTTTCGAGCCGGTGGCTCGATCTTTTCGGCGAAGACTGACGCTGCGTTGATCGAGTTCATGAAGGAGTTGAAGGGAATCCTCGGTGAGAAGCCGATCACGGACGAGGAGTTGAAGACGGCGAAGGAGTCGTTGATTCAGGGCCTGCCGCAGCGCTTCGCTTCCGTTTCGGCCATCAGCAACGCGATCACGTCGCTCGTCGTGCAGGGACTGCCGGATGATTACTACCAGACGTACGCGAAGAGCGTTTCGGCAGTGACGAAGGACGATGTACTGCGCGTCGCGAAGCGCTACATCGATCTGAATCACCTCGCGATCGTGATCGTTGGCGATCGATCCACGGTTGAAGCTTCACTGAAAGCCACCGGGATTGCACCCATCACGCTGATCGACATCGAAGGCAATCCGGCAGCTAATTAGACGGGGATCTTAGTCGCGTCGTAGTCGAAGACGATCTGCATCAGACGTTGGGCCAGTAGCTCGGGGACGAGGGAAAGTGAAGTCCTTCTCAGAGCTCTGGCCCACACGTTTTCCCACTGTCCGAGGCTTCCGTACCAACGTGAGTAGCGGGTCAGTGACGCGGTACGTTTGTAGCGGCAGCGCTCATAATTTCGCAACGCTTCCTCGCGTGCGCCGTATTTCTGAAAACATCTCGCCAGCACGAGGGCGTCTTCCATCGCGAGGCAACCGCCTTGTCCGAGGTTGGGTGTTGTCGGATGAATGGCGTCTCCGAGGAACGTCATTCGTCCAGCGCCCCAGTTTTTAATTGGCTCTCTATCCGCGGCGATCGTTTTCAACACTGATGAAGGCGGCGTCGCTTCGATCAACTCCATCACGGGCGCGTACCAATTCGCGAACAGATCGTCCACGCCATCCGTCTGATCCGCGTTCGCTGAGGCCCACCAACCGGTGCGTCCGAAACCGACTGGACCAATCCCGAAACGTTTTCCACGTCCATACAATTCTATTCCGGTTGCGGGTGGTATCGCAGCGGGAGTGACTGGAGATGTGCCGCGCCAGATCGAATAGCCGCGATTGATCGGTTCCCCATCGTTGATGAGTTGCTTACGCACGCGTGAGTGAACGCCATCGGCGCCAATCAGAAAATCGGCTTCGACAGAGTGACCATTCGCGAAGGTCGCGACGATCTTGTCGCCTTGCTGGTTCTGATCAACGAGTGTGTGGCCGAGGTGGGTAGATTCCGGTGGCAGTGCGTGCAGGAGCGTGTTTTGTAAGTCAGAACGGTGAAGCGCGACGGCGGGATTTTTAGTGTGTGAGATGGAAACGCGATTCAGCAGGAAGCCGTCCTGATCCATCCAGCACAGCTGTTTGACGATCCCCGACCGCTCGAGAATCTTTTCCGCTAGCTGCAATCGTTCGAGCACGCGCATCGCGTTGGACCAGATGGCGATTGCCGCGCCGACGTCGAGAAGTTGCGGTGCCTGTTCAAAGACTTCAGCTTGAAGTCCGGATTGCTGAAGGGCAATGGCGGCGGTCAGGCCACCGATACCACCGCCGATAATCGCGATCTGGACCATGCGGCAGAGATTGCCACAAAATGGCGCAAAAGACACAAACGATTTACTGCTAATTCAATCTGTGACTTTTGTGACTGTGGTGGCAGAAGCTCTTTGCGGCTCGTTTTCCGCGAGAGTCTTGATGTGCAACAAAACTCGATTATGAATACCGTCAACTATGTAGTCGGACCACACATGCCAGTAGGGCGCCGGCCAATAGTAGTTCTGGTACCACGTTGTCCCTTCGAGTAACGTGGTCCCGTCAGGCAAGGGCTTCAGTTCAAACTGTCCCCGGCGCGCTACGAAATAGTTCTCCAAATGCGGCGGCCGCACGTTGTCGTAGATTGAAAACTCCTCCATCGAGGGCGGTTGGTCCGTTACATCAAATGCCAGCAGACGAGGCTCATCCCACACCGTAATCGGTTCTACAAATGCACCCGTGGAAAACACACAGTGTCGCACAGCGCCCACACCCTCACCACACATCTCGGCACGTATCGGGTAAGCTAAACCTGTCTTGAACATTGTTTCAGTCGGTGGCGGGAGTTGTGAGAACGTGACTACATGTCTCCAAACAGTGTGGACATCGCTTTTGATAACAACCGACGTCTTTGCTTCGTAGAGTGGCGGAGGTCCACCGAAAATATGTTCGAACAGAATCAGCCCGGGCACGATAAGAAAGACGACCGAAACAACGCGCAAACTATCCGCCGAAAAAGTTCTGCGCTTCTGAATCACATAGCCAATAAGACCGCCAAATAAAGCAATAGGGATTGCTAGCGGGAGGGCCATCAAAAGGCAGATGATGCCTTCTAAGGCAAACGCAAACAACGCCAGCCCAACCAGTAAGACTGAAATGATGGAAACCAGCAAGCACGCCCATACTGATCGTGGACGATGAAACCCGGAGATCAAACTGGAGTTCAATCCGAGGAAAAACGGAATTCCCACGAACAGTCCCCATCCATAATTTCTGAGAGTGTTGGCGCTGAGAATAATTTCCAGGAGACCGATCAATGTCGTGATCAGGATCCCGAATACGGCGCTGCCGAAGGTGCTTTCGGGAATGAAGCGTCCGACCTGTGCGGGAATCCCCAAATCCTCATCAGCCGAGCTGCGTGATGGAATTGCAGCCAACACGATGAAAAAGATCACGTTGAGAAAGGGAACAAAGAAGACGATGACAAGCCATAGCGGTAAGTCTGCATCTCTGAGTCGACGTAAGGTGAGCGTTATTCCGACCCAGATAAACGGCAGTGCAACCAACAGCAGTGCAATGTAGAACTCCGCCTCCGGCGGGCTTAGCGCCACAATAAAGTCAGACGCTGAAAATACCCAGTAGTTAAGAGGGTCCCACTGCAGACCGTAGGCACGCGCCACGAGGCGATCGATATTGTGTTTGAGCGCGATCAGAATAAAACCGGTAGTGAGGTAACGCGCTCGACCGATCCTGCCGTACGGGGTAAAAATGTTAAGTAAATCTGGCTCCAACATTTTCTTTACCTTTCCTACGAGCACCAGCGAAGATCGCCGACACAGAATGGAGCAGGATGTGGAAGACCGTTGCGGATCTGTTCGAGTGTGAACCGGCGCGTGGGAACCAGATCGTAGGGCACGGGAACGACAGGCGAGCCCGGCTCGACAACACCTTCCGCGAGGATGCGAATCTGGGCGAGTGAAGTGAGTGGAACCTTCATTACGCGTTCGAAAGCGCGCGCCATAAGTGTATGAACAACCACCGGCAGCGGAAACATCATCGGCTGTTTACCAACAACTTCAGCAACACGTCGCACTGCTTCGCTGAGGTGGATCTCTTCCGGACCAAGTAGCGCAATCGTTTGCCGTTTCATGCGCCGATCCACGAGCGCAGCTCGCATCACGTGGACCAGATCTTCAACCGCGAGCGGCCGGATGCTTTTCTCTTTCAGACCAACGAGGCCGAACACCGGGAACGTGTGCAGCGCGTGACTCAGATGATCGAGCATGTGATCGCCCCGACCATAAACAATGCCCGCTTTGATAACCGTGTAGTCAAGACCGGAGTCGCGCACGATCTCTTCTGCACACCACTTCGACTCGTGATAAGGCGAACCACAGTCTGGCCGGGCGCGGAGAAAACTCATCAACACGATCTTTTCAACGCCTGCGTGCTTCGCTGCCGCGACCACGTTACGCGTGGCTTCAATGTGAACGCGCGCATACGTCTGATCACCGATCTCGCGGTTGATGCCGGCGCAATGTGCTACCACCCTGCAACCAGCAAACACCGCAGTCAGTTGATCAACGTCATCGAGACCACGCCTTGCAGTGCGAACCACTTCGTGTCCTTCGCTGGCTAGCCGAGTGCCTAGATGACTGCCAACAAAACCAGTTGAGCCAGTAATTGCGACTTTCATGATCTCGCTCCTTTGTGCGTCATGTGCCTTTTGGTGGTTCATCATCATTTCCATCCGGCAACGCCTCTCTGATCTCAGCAACTAGTCGCAGCGCCTGCTTGCGCAGCGGTCGCATAAACGGATTACTCGCGAGATGGATCAACTTATCGAGTAAGTCGACTGTGTGATCGATCAGACGATAGGTGCGCCGGTGCTTTGGCGACGAGTCGTGAATCCAAAACAGAACGATGCCCATGCTGTAGACCCACAGCAGGTAAGGCAGCTCCGCTCGCAGGTCTTTCGGTATTCGTGCGGTTGCGCCTTCAAGTACCTTCGCGAAGAGTTGAATACCCTGGTCGCGCACCGGATCAGATTCATCTCCAAAAGGATTTAAAGGACTTTCCGGATGGGCAGCAGTTTTGAAAAGCACGCCCGCAAACTGGTGATACGGTTCCATCGTGTCGATCTTTGTTCGCATCACGGTAAGCAGGCGTGCTTTCAGTGTTTTCTCATGCTCGAGCGCCGGCAGTGCGACTTCGATTTGACTGTCGTGAAGGCGTTGATAGAAGGCTTGGATCAGATATTCCTTCGAGCTGAAATAGTAGTACGCGTTACCAAGCGACACGCCCGCCTTTTGCGCGACGTCACGCATCGTGGTTTTGTCGTACCCGCGCTCGCGAAACATCTCGAGGGCAGTTTCGAGGATCAGCGCTCGCGTCTGATCGCCCTTACCGGTCTTCGTAGCCTTCTTTTTGTGCTTTGCAGTCATTTTTGTTTAGCGGCCGAGTCCGGCAGCTCTACTGATCTGGTAACGATTCTGCGAAATGACGGAAACCACTCGCTTGGTCGTGGGCAGGAGCTCCGGCGCGGCGAGTCGATATGCCCAGTCGCGATACCGCACGAGGGCCCACAGCACCATCAGCCATGCCTTTGGACCGAAATAGACCCAGCCGTCATCAGTTATCACCGTCAGATCCTGCTTCGTCAGGTCGTGATTGAGTTGTGGATAGCGCTTGCGAGCTTCGTCAGATGCACAGGGCACGAAGTTGAGCTCGACCAGTTTCGATTGGTCCGCGAGCCACTCGTGCGCGCGTCTGCACAAGCCACACTCAGGGTCGTAAAGCACGGTTAGAAAGAGCATGGCTCAGGCCTCCTGCTCCACTGCCGTAAACGCGTCCGGGCCAACGGGTGGCTGGTGGCGCGTGTTTGTGCGGCGGCGCATGCGGCTGAAGACGAGGAGATTGAAGAAATGCATCGCGCCGAGGACGAGCAGCACCATGCCGATTTTGACCGAAAGGGCTTCGACGCTTTGCTCCGCCGTCTCGATGATGTAGCCGAGTTTCAGAGCCAGGCTGACGTAGCCGAAATTGATGAGGTAAAAGCCGACAACGAGCAGGTGGTTGACGGAATCGGCGAGGGCTTCGTTACCGTGAAAGACGTCGACGAGGAAGACGCGTCCGTTTTTGTGGAGGGTGCGACCTACCCAGATAGTCAGCGCGATGCTGAGGGCCACGTAGATCAGGTATGTGCTTAATCCGATTGTCATGGTCAGCCTCCTTAGCTGAATTTGAACACGTTCAACTAACGGCAGGGTACGCCTGCTTTGAGAGGCTGTCAAGAACTTTTTTGAACGCGTTCAAGTAGCGCGGATCGCCGCCCATTGTAGACGCGGATTTGCTGTGTTATTGTTGCGGCGCAGTGAGAGTACAACCGCAAGGAGAAACTAATTGGCAGCAGAAGATCTAATCCCCGCTCAGGGCATCATCATCGACAAACAACCCAACGCCTTCTTCAAAGTCCAACTCGACAACAGTGACCACGTAGTTCTCGCCGCTATCTCCGGCAAGATGCGCAAGAATCGCATCCGGATTCTCGTAGGCGATCGCGTGAGTGTTGAGATGTCGCCGTACGACTTGTCGCGCGGACGAATTACCTACCGGTACAAGTAAAGAGTTTAGCTTTCAAGCTTTGAACTCGAACGACTTGAGGTAGCTTAGGAACGAGTCGTTCCAGTGCGTCACCGTCTTTTCCGGCCCCACCAGCTTCACGTAATAAGATCCATTCGGAGTCTCAACGACCGCTGCTCGCAAGCGGTAACCGGGCTGGTTGTGGAAAGTGCCGCTTCCGGGTGAAGTCTCGGCTACGTACGTCCCGGACACGTCCACCGTCGTCACCTTCAGTCCGTTCGCCTCGAACGATTCCTGCTTCGGATCTTTCGCGGCACTGCCGTCTGCCTGCTTCATCTGTTCGATCCAACGTTCGACGTTTGCGGCAGCCGTACCTCCCTGGCCGGGTCCGAAGTAATAAAGGACCACCGAAGCATCCTCCGTATCATCCGCCGCCCGGGCCAGCTTGTACTGGGCCACACGCATGCTGGAAGTTCTTTCCTGCGCAACCCATCCCGGCGGAACTCGGAACTTCAGTTCACTTTTTTGGGCCGCCGCTATGTCGGAAACTGTCACAACACAGGCGAGGGCGAGGAGAATGAAAATGGTTGGTTTTCGCATAGCCCTCATTTAAGCGCCGAAAGGGCCCAATTGCAAAGGATTACCGTGACGGTGCCGATATTGGCGTGGTAGTATGCCTTTATTATGCGTGCCGATGTCGTTCTAATACGGCTTATATTTACGGCAGTCTTAGTTATAGCGGGACATACACTTTCCCCACTCAAAGAGCGGCCGTGGACGTCTGCTTTACTCGGCGGCTTGATCGCCCTGTGCATTATTATTTTTGAACTGCGAATCAGGCGAGCCACTCTCAAAACTCTTATCGGCGCGGCGGCGGGATCAATCCTCGGAATTATCGGGGCCTATTTGATCGGCTCCCTGATCAGTCATCAACACGCCACCGCGCTCGGTGAACCAGTAAAGACCTTTTTGACACTCGTCCTGACGTTCTTCATGGCCTACGTCGGATTGATGGTCGGCGCCGCCAAAGGTGACTATCTCGATCTCTCGGCGCTCGGCGGAATCTTCAGCGACAAAGTCGCCCGTCGCGATCTAAAGATTCTAGACACTTCGGTGATCATCGACGGCCGTATCGCCGATGTTGCTGAGACAGGATTTCTGACTGGCTCATTAATCATTCCCCAGTTCATCTTGCGCGAGTTGCAACAGGTGGCCGACTCACCTGACTCGTCCAAGCGCCAGCGCGGCCGGCGTGGTCTGGACATGCTCAACCGTCTTCAGAACAACAGCTCGCTCGACATTCAAATCGTCGAGACTGACTTCCCATCAGTACGCGAGGTGGACCTGAAGCTGATCGAGCTCGGCAAACAACTCGATGCGGTGATTGTCACGAATGACTTCAACTTGAACAAAGTCTCCCAGTTGCGCGGAGTCAGCGTACTCAATATTAACGAGTTGGCAAATGCGCTCAAGCCGGTCGTGCTCCCAGGCGAGGCGATGAGGGTTTTCATCCTGAAGGAAGGCAAGGAATACAATCAGGGCGTGGCCTATCTCGACGATGGCACGATGGTGGTGGTTGATAATGCACGCAGGTTGATCGGCAAGAACGCCGACATCGCGGTGACCAGCGTGTTGCAAACAACTGCCGGCAAGATGATCTTCGGCCGTCTCTGGGAAGAAGCGGAAAACGGAGGGCACAGCGACATTCATCGCACGAATGGTGCTTCGCGGCGCCAGGTGCGCGAGTCGCGCAACACTCCGGCGCCGGTGCGCATTTCGGAGAGCGAGCCGATTACGGAGAGCTGACTCCGCCAGCACGCCGCCACGAATTCCTAACTCTCTTCATGAACATCGCGATTATTGCCGCCGCCGGCGCCGGCACCCGGATGGCGAGCGATCGGCCCAAGCAGTTTCTGCTTCTGGCAGGAACGCCGGTGATTATTCACACGCTCAAAGTGTTTGAGCAGTGTGAGAGTATTAATGAGGTCATCCTCGTCCTGCCCGCAGCGGAATCTGCGGGTTTCCTTTCACTGGCGGGGAAGTTCGGATTGCGAAAACTCGCGCGTGTTGTTCCCGGGGGAGCGACGCGAGCCGATTCGGTTAAGCGTGGGTTGATGGCGATTCGAGCCGCGACGGCGGAGATCGTTGCCGTACACGATGGTGTTCGGCCGTTCGTGACGGTTGAAGAGATTGATGCGACTGTTGCTGCGGCGCACTCTGACGGCGCTGCGATCCTCGTGGCTCCGGTTACGGACACGATCAAACAGGTCAACGGTCGGCGAGTTGTACAGACCCTGGACCGCGGTGGATTGCGACGAGCTTTGACGCCGCAGTGTTTTCGTTATGACGTACTGTGGCAGGCATATCAAGCCGCGGATGTTACCGATCCTTCGTTGACGGATGAAAGCGTGCTGGTGGAGAAGCTGGGAATTCCGGTGAGCGTTGTTGAAGGAAGTTCGCGGAATATTAAGGTAACTACCGCCGAGGATCTTGTAATTGCTAAAGCGATCCTCAGAGCCTATTGAAGATGTTAAGGATTGGAATCGGGATTGATACGCACCGGCTCGTGGAGGGTCGAGAGCTGATTTTAGGCGGTGTGCGTATCGCCTCCGATCGAGGAGCCGAGGGCCATTCCGATGCGGATGCGCTCTCGCACGCGATCGCCGACGCGATTCTCGGCGCGCTCTGCGAAGGCGATCTCGGACTTCATTTTCCGGACAAGGATCCACAGTGGAGTGGTGCAAGTAGTCTTGAATTGCTTTCGCGTGTGATGTGGTTGGCGCGCGAACGCAGTCTCCACATAGTGAATGTTGATTCGACAATCTTGCTCGAACGGCCAAAACTCAGAACGTACGTCGACGCGATGCGCGAAAACATCGCGGCTGTTCTCGGAGTCGACACCACTTGTGTGAGTATTAAGGCCAAGACGGGCGAAGGAGTCGATGCGGTAGGGCAGGGGTTAGCTGTGACCGCCCACGCCGCTGTTCTTATGGAGAGCAACTGAGGAAGAAGCAGCTTGAGGCCACAGGACGTCATCAGGAAAAAGCGAGATGGGATTAGTCTATCGCGTGAAGAGATCGATTTCTTCGTCGCAGGCGTTACAAGCGGCCGCATTGCCGACTATCAGGTCAGCGCTCTCCTCATGGCCATCTACCTGAACGGTATGGACCAGGCCGAGCAGCAGGCTTTGACCGAAGCCATGCTCAACTCGGGAAACATTCTCGACTTCTCAGACATTCCCAAACCCAAAGCAGACAAACATTCGACGGGCGGAGTCGGTGACAAGACTTCGATCATCATCGCCCCGCTTGTGGCGGCGTGTGGCGTGTGTGTGCCGATGATTTCTGGTCGTGGTCTGGGCCATACCGGGGGCACGCTCGATAAGCTCGAATCGATTCCGGGATATCGCGTAGCTCTTAGTGCGACTGAGTTCAAACAGGTCCTGGACCGGGTCGGTTATGCGATGGCCGGACAGACTGCTGAGCTCGCGCCTGCCGACAAGAAGATGTACGCGCTGCGTGACGCCACTGCCACCGTCGAAGCCATTCCCTTAATTGTTGCTTCGATCATTTCAAAGAAAGGCGCTGCCGGTCTCGATGCCATGATCATCGACGTGAAAGTCGGGAACGGCGCGTTCATGCGAGAGGAAGCGCGAGCAAAGGAGTTGGCCCACGCGCTCGTGAGCACCGGTAACTCCTGCGGCATCAAAACGCGTGCGCTGTTGACTGACATGAACCAGCCGCTTGGCCGCGCCGTCGGAAACTCGCTCGAAGTTGAAGAGTGCATCAAGATTTTGCGAGGTGAGGCAAACGAAGCGGCGCGACCCGTGCTCGATCTGTCTCTCGAGCTTTGCGCGCACATGCTGATGCTGGCAAACGTCGAACAGACGATCGAGGCTGCGCGTGCGCGCCTGGAGGAGGTGTTGCACTCGGGCAAGGCGCTCGAGTGTTTGCGAAGTAATATCGCGGCGCAGGGCGGCGACCCACGCGTTTGCGATGCGCCCGGCAGTTTCCTGCCTTTGGTAAGCGAAACCGTTAAGGTAGAATCCCCGCGCTCTGGCTTCATTACGAGAGTTGACACCACGGAGATTGGTCACGCGATCGCGGCAATCGGCGGTGGGCGCGTGCGCATCGAAGACACAGTGGATCCCACGGTTGGTTTTACTTCCGAATTGAAATTGGGTGATGAGGTTCGCGCGGGCGACGCGATCGGAATTGTGTACTGCGCTGACGAAACGGCCGCTGCCAAGGCCGCGCGTCGTATTCAGGCGGCGTATGAGATCGGAGACACACCCGCTAGCAAGCCGCCGAAGTTAGTTAAGGAAATCATTAACGAATGAAATATCAACTGGCAGCCGTCCTTTGTTTTGTGGCCCTGTTAATCTCCGGTTGTGGCGGCGGCTTCGCCGCAGAAGATAAATCGAAGATCAAGGTCGGCATCGTGTTTGACATCGGTGGCAAGGACGATCGCTCCTTCAACGCGGCTGCGTGGGAAGGTGTGCAGCGCGCCGCGAAAGAGTTGCCGATCGTTTTGCGCGACATCGAACCCGGTACGCCGAACGCCATCGAGCCAGCCATGCGCGCCTTCGCCGAACGCAATTTCGATCTGATCATCGGCGTCGGTTTCGCGCAGGCGCCGATCATGGAGCAGGTGGCGAAAGACTATCCAAACATTCAGTTTGCGATCATCGACGGTGTCAGCCAGTTACCAAATGTCGCGTCGCTCGTGTTCAAAGAGCACGAAGGTTCGTATCTCGTTGGCATACTCGCCGCAAAAGCTTCAAGGACAGGCACGATCGGTTTTCTCGGTGGCATGGACATCGGCCTGATACATCGTTTCGCGAAAGGCTACGAGGAGGGCGCGAAGTCCGTTAATCCGAACATTCGCGTGATCGCAAACTACGTAGGAGTTACGGATTCTGCGTGGAACAATCCCGGCAAAGGCAAAGAGCTTTCACTCGCTCAGATTGGCAAAGGTGCTGACGTGATCTTCACCGCCGCCGGCAATTCCGGCCTCGGAGTGTTCGACGCCGTCGAGCAGCAGGGAAAGCAAAATGGTCGCGCAACGCATTTCGTGATCGGTGTCGATTCAAATCAGAACATGGTGAAGCCCGGCTTTGTTCTCACCAGCATGGTGAAGCGCGTCGATAATGCCGTCTACGACATTGTTTACGATGTTGTGAATCGCCGCTTCTCACCGGGCCTGCACGTCTTCGGTCTGGACAAAGACGGCGTTGGCTACGCGATGGACGAGTTCAACAAAGACCTCGTCACGCCCGAGTCGATCCAGCTAGCCGAAGACGCGAAGAAAAAGATCATCGCAGGTGAGATCAAGGTCACGGACGCAATGGGCTCATAATTCGCGTTCATGCTCGAACTCAGACAGATCACAAAACGGTTCGGCGACGTACTCGCCAACGATCACGTCGATATCGTCGTTAAGCCTGGGACGATCCATGCCATCGTCGGCGAGAACGGCGCTGGGAAGTCTACGGCGATGCGCATCGCTTACGGCTTTTACACCGCCGATAGCGGCGAGATTCTCGTCGACGGCCAGGTACGTGACATCAAATCTCCTCACGATGCGATCGCGCTCGGTATCGGCATGGTCCACCAGCACTTCATGCTGGTTGAGACGATGACGGTCGCCGAGAATATCGTCCTTGGCGCTGAACCGGGGAGCACAGTCGCACTCGATCTCAAGAGTGCCGCCTCGCAGATACGGCAGCTCTCGGAGGAGTTCAAACTCGCAGTCAATCCCAACGAGCCCGTTGAACATTTATCGGTGGGCCAGCAACAACGCGTCGAGTTGTTGAAAGCACTTTACCGGCACGCAAAGCTTTTAATTCTCGACGAGCCGACTGCGGTCCTGACGCCGCTCGAAGTTGAAGAGTTCTTTTTAATTCTGCGACGTATGCGCGAGCAGGGTAAGACCGTCATCATCATCACTCACAAGCTTTCGGAAGTGCTCGCGATCTCGGATGAAGTCACAGTTATGCGCGACGGGCGAGTGGTCGGAAGAGTGCAAACAAAAGAAACGAATGCAGCCGAGCTGGCGCGTTTGATGGTTGGTCGTGAAGTGTTGTTGCGAGTGGAGAAACCGGAGGCCGCGGCCGGCGAAACCGAGCTCGAAGTTAAGAATCTGTCAGTTGTCGATAGTGCGGGAGCGAAGCGCGTCAATGAAGTTTCGTTTGAAGTTCGTCGCGGTGAGATCGTCGGCATCGCCGGAGTGGAAGGTAATGGTCAAACTGAGCTGATCGAGGCGCTCGCGGGACTCGCCGATCCAGCACGCATCACGGGCGAGATCAATTTCGAAGGCAGAGATCTGAAATCAATGGCCGCACGCGCGCGTCGCGAGATGGGAATCGGCCACATCCCGGAAGATCGACATCGACGCGGATTGTTGCTCGATTTTAGTCTCGCTGAAAATTCGATCCTCGGTGTTCATTATCGTCCTCCGATCGCCACTTTAGCGGGCGGAATCTTTATCGATGAGAACGCTATGCAAAGACGCGCCATGGAGATCATTCAGGGGTTCGATGTTCGTCCTCCGAATGCCGCACTTCCGGCGCGCGCGCTTTCGGGCGGTAACCAGCAAAAGTTGATCATCGGTCGTGAATATCATGTCGCGCCTAAGCTGCTGCTCGTGTCGCAACCGACACGAGGCGTTGACATCGGCGCGATCGAGTTTATTCACCGTCAGCTTGTGAGTTTACGTGATACGGGTTGCGCGATTCTGCTCGTCTCCGCCGAGCTCGAGGAAGTGACGAGTCTTTCGGATCGTTTACTGATTATTCATGACGGGAAAATTGCCGGTGAAGTAGATCCTAAGGTAGCGACGCTTGAAGAAATCGGCTTACTAATGACCCGCGGCCATTAATTAGCCACAAAAAGGCACAAAAACACAAAATGAACTTTTGTGCTTCTTTGTGGCCGTTACTAACAATGTCAAAACTCGCGCGTGATCTCCTGTTTCCCTTAATCGCGGTGGTGGCTGCGTTCATCGTTGGCGGCATCCTCATTCTGCTCGTTGGCGACAATCCACTCACTGCGTATAGCTTGCTTCTCGGCAGCGCTCTGTCCTGGCCCGACGGCATTGGCTACACACTCTTTCACGCGACTCCACTGATCTTCACCGGGCTCGCCGTTCTGGTTGGATTCCGTTGTGGACTTTTCAACATCGGCGCTGAAGGTCAACTCTACATCGCCGCGTTCGCGACTGCGTGGGTGGGAATCACATTCGCGAATTTATCAGCATGGTTTCTGATCCCGCTCTGCTTTGCAGCGGCGATACTAACCGGCGCTTTCTGGGGCGCCATTCCCGGTGTGTTGAAAGCGCGCTTTGGCTCGCACGAAGTCATCAACACGATCATGTTGAACTTCATCGCCATCGCGCTGGTCAGCTACTTCACGCAGTATCACTACAAAGTTGTCGGTGACCCGATCCTGCAGACGGCTCCGATCAGTGAACGCGCACACATTCCACATCTCGGGAAATTTCTTCCCGGCCTTCCGGAACGCATTCCGCTAAATGTCGCGTTCCTGCTTGCGCTGCTCTGCTGTCTGCTGGTCTACGTGTTTTTATGGCGAACGAAGTGGGGCTATGAGATTCGTGCGACGGGCAGTAATCCTTTTGCAGCAGAGTACGGCGGCATTTCAATTCGCAAACAGATCATTCTGGCGATGGCTGTGTCCGGCGCGCTCGCGGGCATGGTCGGAATCAACGAGGTTCTTGGTCATCGTCATCGTTATTACGACGGCTTTTCAGATAACTACGGATTTACGGGAATCGCTGTCGCTCTGCTCGGACGTAATCATCCAGTCGGCGTAATTCTCGCTGCTTTGTTGTTTGCTGCGCTGCAACATGGCGGTATTTATGTCGATGGTTTTTCTGAGCATGTGACGAAAGATATCGTCCAGGTGCTGCAAGGCATCATCATTCTGTTTATCGCTGCTGAAGCATTCTTTAAGTGGCTCCTGCGACGAAGAGCGTCGATGGAACGTTTGCACGCGTAAACTTATGCGAGACATTTTCACCTGGTCACTCATCGCTTCCACGATCCGGCTTGCCACTCCACTCGTACTCGCCGCGCTAGGTGGTCTGTTCTCGGAGCGCTCGGGCGTGATCAATATCGCCCTCGAAGGGAAAATGCTTGCCGGAGCTTTTACCGCTGCCGCTGTGACCTACGCTGCCGACCGGAGTTTGGGAATGGGCAGTGCAAGCCCGTGGATCGGCTTGCTTGCCGGCGCCGTTGCCGGACTATTTATCGCCGCGGTCTATGCGGTGAGTTGTATCAAATTCAAAGCCGATCAGGTTGTGAGTGGCGCTGCCATCAACATTCTGATGATTGGTATGCCTGGGTTCCTGAGTGGCGCGATCTTTTTATCGTCTGGTTCAACTCCGCAAATTCCGAAAGATAATCTGCTGCCGCAGTCGCCGGTCGTGATCGCGATCACAATACTCGTGCTCGTCGGTGTCATCTGGTACGTGCTCTACAAATCACCTTTTGGACTGAGACTAAGATCGGTTGGAGAAAATCCGGAGGCTGCGGATGCGGCCGGTGTGAGTGTGAGCAAGATCAGGTATTCAGGCGTGTTGCTTGCGGGTATCCTTGCGGGAATGGGTGGCGCGTATCTCTCGATTGGTCAGTCGTCATTGTTTACCAGAAACATGACTGCGGGGCGCGGCTTCATCGCGCTCGCGGCGTTGATTTTCGGCAAGTGGCGGCCGGTGGAAACACTGCTTGCGTGTCTTTTGTTCGGATTTACTGAAGCTGTTTCGATCCAGATGCAGGGCGTTTTCAAGTTGCCGTCCGGCGAAGATATTCCGGTACAGTTCATTCAGATGGTGCCTTACGTCTTGACCATTGTGGTGCTTGCGGGCTTTATTGGATCGTCCCGGCCACCGCGTGCTCTCGGTATTCCATATCAGAAAGAGAAGTAACGAGGGTTTCGGAAATGGTTGAGCGAATGGCAAGCACGAGTCTTTACGAACGCGCCGAACACGCCACAAGGGTGATCAGATCGCGAACGACCGTTGAGCCGCGCATCGCGGTTGTCCTCGGCAGTGGACTGGGTGGTTTCGCGGATGACTTTGAAGAGCCTGTCGGCATTCCTTACGAAGACATACCGGGTTTTGTGCGCTCCACGGCGCAGGGTCACGCCGGGCGGCTGGTGATCGGGAAGGTCGATTCTGTTCCCGTCCTCGCGATGCAGGGCCGCGTTCATTACTACGAAGGTTATTCACTCGAAGAAGTCACATTTCCCATCCGTACCTTCGGTTTGCTTGGTGTCAAAACACTGGTTCTCACAAATGCCGCCGGTGGCATAAATGTTCAACTCACGCAGGGAGCGTTGATGATGATCAGCGACCATCTGAACCTGATGGGAGTCAATCCGCTTCGTGGCGTAAACGACGAGCGGTTTGGACCACGCTTCCCCGACATGACGGCGGTCTATTCACCCGAATTACAGGAGCTGGTGGTTGAGGAAGCGAAGGCGATCGGAGTCGAAGTACGACGTGGAATCTACGGCGCCCTTTCTGGTCCAAGCTACGAAACGCCGGCCGAGATCCACTTGCTGAGAACGCTTGGCGCTGATGCAGTGGGAATGAGCACGGTGCCGGAAGCGATCGTGGCTCGTCACATGGGTCTCGAGGTGCTCGGTATTTCATGTATCACCAACATGGCAGCAGGAATCAGCGACCAGCCGATCAGTCACGAAGAGGTTATGGCGACTGGTGATCGTGTGCGCGAGACGTTTGCGGAGTTGCTGCGACGTGTGATTGGGGCGATCAATAGGAGAGTTTAAGGTCCGGTATGATCATCGGTATCTCAGGCGGGACAGGCTCAGGCAAAACGACCGTTGCAAACCGCATTCTCGAATCGGTCAGCGCGAGGGAAGTAGTTTTTATCCAGCAGGACTCCTATTACCGCAATCTCACCGATCTGCCACTTGATTTTCGCGGTATCGCCAATTTCGATCATCCCGATGCGCTCGACAATGAATTGCTCGTCAATCACGTGCGCCGGCTGAAGTCTGGCGAACCAATTGAGCTGCCGCTTTACGACTTCAAAACTCACTCGCGTCTAAATGAAACGCGTACAGTGGAACCCAAACCGATCGTGATCGTTGAGGGCATTTTGATCTTCGCCGAGCCGCGTCTGCTGGAGCAGATGGACATCAAAGTGTTTGTAGACACGCCCGACGACATTCGCTTCATTCGCCGTTTGCGACGTGATCTCGCGGAGCGCGGCCGCACCGTCGAGTCAGTTATCGAGCAATACACTGCGACGGTCAGGCCGATGCACATGCAGTTTGTCGAGCCGTCGAAGCGTCATGCGGACGTAATCATTCCTGAAGGTGGTCATAATCTCGTTAGCATCGATCTCTTGAGTGGAAAAATTCGCGAGAGGCTGGCCAGTGCTTTATCAACTGTTGGAGGTCAACTTTGAGCGAAGATATCGAGTCGCTGATTGAAGCGGCGAAGCGCGCGCGCACGCAATCGGTGGCGCCGTTTTCAAATTTCCTTGTCGGGGCCGCAGTCAAGACTGCCGGCGGGAAGGTTTACACGGGCTGCAACGTCGAGAGTGCGAGTTATGGTTTGACCGTTTGTGCGGAACGTGTCGCGATCTGGAAAGCGTTATCGGAAGGTGAACGTCAGTTTACCGATCTTGCAGTCGTAGCAGACACTGAGACGTTGACGCCGCCCTGCGGAACCTGCCGGCAGATCATTTGGGAGTTTGCGCGCGGCGCGAAGATCGTGTTTGCAAATCTGAAAGGCCAGAGCGAGGAGTTTCAAATCGCGGATCTTCTCCCGCGTGCATTTGACGCACGTTTTCTGAAAAACAAATAAATCGTGTCTAATAAATCTGTATTCATCTGTGTTTCCCTGATCTTAATAACCATGCTTTCAGATGTCACCGCACAGACTCGCCGGCAGCCAGTGGATCTGCTCGTAGTCGGTGGCACGATCGTTACGATGGACGCGACGCGTCGTGTGATCGGCGACGGCGGTATTGCTGTGTCGAGTGGTCGCATCGTGGCGATTGGCCCACGCGCTGAAATTGAATCTCGCTACACGTCGCGTCAGAAGATCAATGCAACCGGCAAAGTCGTCACGCCTGGTTTAATCAACGGTCACACACACGTGCCGATGGTTTTGTTTCGTGGTCTGGCGGACGATCTTGATTTGCAGGAATGGCTAACGAAGTACATCTTTCCGGCCGAGGCGAAGAATGTGTCCGAAGAGTTCGTGCGTGTCGGCGCTCGCCTGGGCCTGGCCGAGATGATTCGCGGTGGGACGACCACCTACTGCGACATGTATTACTTCGAAGACGCTATTGCTGACGAGACTGCGAAAGCCGGCGTGCGCGGTGTGCTTGGCGAAACCGTCATCGACTTTCCCGTCGCCGATAACAAGACCAACGCTGAGGCCATGGCTTACGTTGAGAAGTTTGTGGCGCGTTGGAGAGGACACGAGCTAATCATTCCGGCCATTGCGCCGCACGCGCCTTACACAGTTTCCGAACAACACTTGAAGGCGGCGCGCGCCTTTTCCGATCGCACTGGCGCGCCAATCGTGACTCACATTTCCGAGACGAAGCGCGAACTTGACGACAGCGTCAAAGCAAAAGGTGCGAGCCCGGTCGCTTATCTCGAACGTATCGGTTTTTTGAACGAACGCGTGATTGCGGCTCACGTCGTTTGGCCGCAGGGAACTGACATTGCAATCCTGCAACGTCGTGGTGTTGGCGTGATTCACAATCCGCAGTCGAACATGAAGCTGGCGTCGGGTGTTGCGCCCGTTCCGCGTATGTTGATGGAGAAGGTTTTGGTTGGGTTGGGGACGGACGGAGCCGCGTCAAACAACGACCTGAACATGTGGGAAGAGATGGACACGGTGGCGAAGCTGCACAAAGTGTTTAGCGGTGATCCGAAAGTGATCTCAGCGCAAACCGCGTTTGAACTGGCGACGATTCGCGGCGCGCAGGCGCTTCATCTCGAGAAAGAGATCGGCTCGCTCGAAACCGGAAAGCGCGCGGATCTGCTGGTTATCGATCGTGACACGCTCAATCAAATTCCTCTTTATAACGTCTACTCCGATCTCGTTTACGCCACCAAAGCCTCCGACGTTGAAACAGTCCTCATCAACGGTCGTGTAGTCATGCGCAACCGTCGTCTCATGACCCTGAATGAAACGGCCGTTAAAGCCGACGCGCGCATCTTCCGCGACCGCATCATCAAAAGCCTTAGCACAACCAAGGCACAATAATTTTTAGCCACAAAAAGGCACAAAAAGCTCAAAAAACTCAGAAGAACCTATTTGAGCTTTATGTGCCCCTTTGCAAACTGCTCCACTGCCCGGCGAAACGACTTGGCATCGATCGCCGGCCGAGCGCCTTCATGAACCGGTCGATCGCTTCTGCACCTACTTTTTCACGCATGCCAATGCTCGCTCAAAGCTGACAAGTCGCCGAATTAAGGCGTTGTATTTGGAATGGGCTGAATCGGGTTCAGAAACTGACAAGAGATCATATAGGCGATGTTCCGGAGTGGTGGGGAGATTATCAGGCAATTTCAGGCCGAGGCTGCGAAGCTTTGGTGCCCCGATCGCAACGAGGAAGGCGGCTACCGTTGGTCGTTGATGCCTTAAATCCTCAATGCCAGCAATGGTCAGATCGTTTACCGGCAGCGAAGTCATACACGCATTCTAACATCCGCATAGGGAAACGGCCGCGGGGCTAAATGCCCCCTCTTGCCTCATCGGCCTGTTCCGGCCATAATGGGTCTCGGTCAAATTGATACCAACTCTAGCGAGCCACCGCTCGCTTTCGTATTTCAGGAGTCAACAATTTGAGGTCTTTCTTCTATTTTCGACCGTATACCCATGGAATCCTCGCCCCAGTTCTCATTCTAGTTACAGCCGCTTTCGCGCTGGGCCAGTCGACCGGCTCGGGCGAAGATGCGTCAACTCGGGTTTTGTCCCGAATCGAACGCGCCCGTGCCCTCGCGGCCGTGCACCAGCTTCAGGCCGCTGCGACCGAACTCGAAAACATTCGCGCCTCTGCAAACGACGTAACGCTTCGCAACGTTACGACGCTGATGTTGATCGGTATTTATCTCGAAGACGGAAACTACGGCCGCTCGCAATCGTTACTTGAAGAAACCTTCCAATCTCGCGCAAAACAAAAAGACGAATCGATTCGCACTTATTTCGCCACGGCTGGACAGACTGTTAACGGCATCCGCGCTCACCTCGCTCGCTTTCGTAGTTTTGGCATCAACACCAGCGACTCTAATCTGCCAGCCGAAGCCATCACGGATCTCGATCGAGTACGCGCGCTCCTTGAAAGACTGGTCGCGCAGGCGAAAGAAATTTCGACAGAACACGGCCGCTCTTATGACGCACTCGCCTTGCAGGAAGACGTGCTTGGCATTCGCTTGTCGCTCGCACGAAACGAGGACGATCGCGCCAAATGGCAAACGGAATACCTGACCGCGCGAGAGAAAATGGCCTCGTCGCAAATCCAGGTAGCTTCACTCGGCCGATCCCCAGCGCTCGACGCCGTAACCAACAGAATTCCCAATCCGTTTTCCACCAAACCTCCAACACCAGCCGCAAACTCGGATGCCACGCCGGAACAGACTCCGCCCGTCGTCCCAACCACAGCCACACCCGGTCCCGAGCCACAGTTGATCAGCACGGGCTCACTTAGTGGTCGCGAAACCAAGCGTGTTACTCCCGTTTATCCGTCGCAAGCCAAGACTCACAATGTCTCCGGAACCGTTCGCGTGTTTGCGATCATCGATGAAGCCGGGAAAATCTGGGTGACAAACTCAGAAGGCCCGACTTTGCTTCGAAAGGCCGCCGAGGAAGCCGCGCGTGCGTGGACGTTCCCGCCTTCGGTCGTGAACGGCAGGCCGGTTCGCCTCGCTGGGTATCTCGATTTCGATTTCAAACTTTAAGCCGCCATATTTCGTCGATGAACGCGAATCTGCGTTTAACCTCAGCCAATCTTGACTTAAAAGTAAGGTTTCGCTAAGATGCGTCTGGTTAACGACTTAGACGCGTAATGAAGATTTCAGCTCAAGAGGAATATGGCCTGCGCTGCCTATTGCAGTTAGCCCGCGCGGCAACCATCGGCGAGTCGTTGACGCTCTCGCAACTTGCCCGCCTCGAGGGAATTTCCACTGCGAATGCCGGCAAGTTGATGTGGATTTTGAGTAAAGCCGGACTCGTCCAATCGACGCGCGGAATCAAGGGCGGCTATTCGCTGATGCGGCCCGCCTCGGACATTCGTTTGAACCAGGTGATACGCGTTCTCGAAGGCGAACCGGCTGAGTCGCATTGCAAAAGTTACGCAGGCGTTCTTGAGGCGTGCGTGCACACGGGCGATTGCGGCATCCGTCCGGTGATCATTGAGTTGCACCAGATTGTCGATAACGCACTCGCGGAGATCACGCTTTCGCAGTTGCTCGGAACGGAAGCAAATGTCGACGCTGCTCTGCACCAGATTCAGCGCATCAGTCAAAAAGATAATCGAGTTTAGTGATGAGCACAGCAGAACTTTTAACAAAACAGGAATACAAATACGGCTTCGTAACCGATATCGAGTCGGACGTCATTCCGCGCGGCTTGAGCGAAGACACTGTTCGTTTGATCGTCGAGAAGAAGAACGAGCCGGAGTGGATGCTGGAGTTTCGACTGAAGGCTTATCGCCACTGGCTGACGATGACTGAGCCAAAGCACTGGCCCAACCTTAAGTATCCGACGATCGATTACCAGGACGTCATCTATTACAGCGCGCCGAAACAGAAGGCGACTAAGAAGAGTTTGGATGAAGTCGATCCGGAGCTGTTGCGCACGTTTGAGAAGCTCGGCATTCCGTTGACGGAGCAGAAGCAGCTTGCGGGCGTCGCGGTCGATGCGGTGTTTGACTCAGTTTCGGTTGCGACCACGTACAAGGAAAAACTGAAAAAGCACGGCGTGATCTTCTGCTCGTTTACAGAAGCGATCAGAGACTATCCGGAGCTCGTCAAGAAATATCTCGGATCGGTCGTACCGACCAACGACAACTTTTTCGCGGCGTTGAATAGCGCGGTCTTTTCGGATGGAAGTTTCTGCTTTATTCCGAAGGGCGTGCGCTGCCCGATGGAGCTTTCAACTTATTTCCGCATCAACAACTCCGAGTCGGGACAGTTTGAACGAACCTTGATCGTTGCCGAAGAGGGTTCTTACGTTTCGTATCTCGAAGGCTGTACGGCGCCGAAGTTTGACAAGAACCAGCTTCACGCCGCGGTCGTCGAGCTCGTCGCCCTTGACGATGCACAGATCAAATACTCGACAGTCCAAAACTGGTACGCGGGCGACGAAGAGGGACGCGGCGGCATTTACAACTTCGTTACAAAGCGTGGCAAGTGTGCCGGCAAGAACTCGAAGATCTCGTGGACGCAGGTCGAAACCGGCTCTGCGATCACGTGGAAGTATCCGTCGTGCATTCTCCAGGGTGATAATTCGATCGGAGAGTTTTACTCAGTTGCGTTGACGAATCACGCACAACAGGCCGACACCGGCACGAAGATGATTCACCTCGGCAAGAACACGCGCTCGACGATCATCTCGAAGGGAATCGCCGCGGGCCGCTCAAACAACAGTTATCGCGGACTCGTGAAGGTGATGCCAAAGGCCGAAGGAGCACGCAACTACACGCAGTGTGACTCGATGCTGATTGGCTCGACGAGTGGCGCAAACACATTTCCCTACATCGAAGTGATGAATAACAGCTCGAGCGTCGAGCACGAAGCATCGACTTCGAAGATTAGTGAAGAGCAACTGTTCTACTTGCAGCAGCGTGGGATTTCTCAGGAAGACGCCGTGTCGCTGATCATCAACGGCTTTTGCAAAGACGTGTTTTTGCAGCTCCCGATGGAGTTTGCTGTTGAGGCGCAGAGATTACTCGGTCTCAAATTGGAAGGTAGCGTAGGTTAAATGTTAGAGATCAGAAATTTACACGCAGGGATCGATGGCACTGAAATACTCAAGGGCATCAACCTGACGGTTAACAAGGGCGAGATTCACGCCATCATGGGACCGAATGGTTCCGGCAAGTCGACGCTGGCGAAGGTGCTCGCCGGACATCCGCAGTATGAAGTGACCGCGGGCGAGGTTCTTTACGAGGGCCGCAACCTGCTCGAGATGTCGCCTGACGAGCGTGCGCGCGAAGGCGTGTTCATGGCGTTTCAGTATCCGATCGAAGTGCCGGGTGTTTCGAATGCGCAGTTTCTGCGTCTCGCTTATAACGAGAAGAAGAAACATCACGGCGAGGAAGAGCTCGATCCATTGGAATTCAAGGATCTTCTGAAAGAGCGGGCGAAGGTTGTCGAGATGGACGCGAGCTTCATGACTCGTTCGGTTAACGAAGGATTCTCTGGCGGCGAAAAGAAGCGAAACGAGATCCTGCAAATGGCAGTGCTCGAGCCAAAGCTCGCGATTTTGGACGAAACAGATTCAGGACTCGACATCGACGCGCTTCGCATTGTCGCGGGTGGTGTGAATCAACTCATGACCCCTGACAATGCCATCATCGTCGTCACGCACTACCAGCGACTGTTGAATTACATCGTTCCTGACTTCGTGCACGTGCTTGCTGACGGGCGCATCGCTCGCGAAGGCGGCAAGGAACTGGCGCTTGAGCTCGAAACGAAGGGATACGATTGGATCACGAAGAGCGTGGATGGAAAAGGAGCGGTAGCGCCGGCGAACTAAGGAATGGTTACGGAACTCGTCAAGTCAGAAAACAGTTATCAAACAGCGTTTCGCTCGGTACGTGAGTCGTCCCAGACGCCAGCTTGGCTCGAGCTCGTGCGCAACAGCGCGATGGATCGTTTTGAGCAGCTCGGCTTTCCTTCCGTAAAAGAAGAGGACTGGAAATACACAAACCTCGGCTTGCTCGCGAAGGAAGAATTTGTACCGGTAACGAGTCGTGCGAGTGAGGTGCGTGAAGTTGAGCGTCTTGCCTATCCGGAAACCGCAGCGGCGCATGTCGTTGTTGTAGATGGTTTCCTGCGCGAAGATTTGTCGGAAAAGGCGGGCCTCGGAGAAGTTGTCGCAGTCGATCTGCAAAGCGCAGTTGAAGACGCGCGCTACAACAAGATCGTTCGCAAGTATCTCGCGCGCAACGCCGGCTACCACAACAACGGATTGACTGCTCTGAACACGGCTTTCCTTCAATCAGGTGTCTTTCTCTGGATCCCGAAGAACGTAAAGCTCGAACGGCCTTTGCAGATCACGTTTGTGGCGAATGCTGACAACGGCGCGAGTTTTCCGCGACTGCTGGTTATCGCTGAAGAGAATAGTTCAGCGACGCTGATTGAGAGTTTCGTGTCGAGTAACGGCGGAAAGTATTTCACCAACGCGATCGCGGAGATCGTTGTGAAAGATGGCGCCCAACTCGAGCACTATCGCCTACAGCGGGAAAGCAACAACGCCTATCACGTGTCGACCACGTCCGCTGAGCTGGGTCGAACGAGCCGTTACGCTACGACATCAATCAATCTCGGCGGACAGCTAGCGCGACACGACATCTCCGTCGTGATGGATCATGAAGGTGCGGAGACTTCCGTCGATGGACTCTATATGGTCGCTTCCGATCAGCATACTGACACGCATTCGGTGATCGATCACAAGCAGCCGCATTGCACCAGTCGCCAGTTGTATAAAGGAATTCTCGACGGCAATGGTCGGGCTGTTTTCAACGGGAAGGTGTTCGTGCGTGAGGGCGCTCAAAAGACCGATGCGCAGCAGACGAATAAGAACCTGCTGCTGTCAGACAAGGCGCGCGTCGATACTAAACCGCAGTTGGAGATTTATGCAGACGATGTGAAGTGCGCGCATGGTGCGGCGGTGGGGCAGATCGATCCCGAAGAGTTGTTTTATCTGGAGACCCGCGGCATCAATCCGGAACTGGGGCGCAACCTCTTGACGTATGGGTTTGCCGAGGAAGTGATCGGGAGGATCAAGATCGATTCGATCCGAGCACAGCTCGACGAGATTGTATTGCGGCAGTTGCGCACGTCGTTGTTGTAATGGTGATCGGAATAAACTCGTGACTACGGGAACACTCTCAACGCTGGAGCCGGTTGTTTCAGACACCTGGGACGTTGAGCGCATTCGCGCTGACTTTCCTGTTCTGCAACAAACAGTCAACGGCAAACCACTCATCTATCTCGACAACTCCGCCTCGTCACAGGTACCGCAAGTCGTCATCGATCGCGGCAGTATCTATCTCGAACAGGAACATTCAAACATCCATCGCGGCGTCCACTATCTCAGCCAGAAAGCCACTACCGCCTACGAAGGCGCGCGCGAGAAAGTGAAACGCTTCATCAACGCGCGCGATGTCCGCGAGTGCATCTTCGTGCGCGGCGCCACCGAAGGCATCAACCTCGTGATGTACAGCTACGGTCGCAAGTTCATCGGCGCGGGTGATGAGATCATCATCTCGGCTATGGAGCATCACGCTAACATTGTTCCGTGGCAGATGCTGTGCGAAGAAAAGGGAGCGCGGCTGCGCGTGATCCCGATGAACGACGCAGGCGAGTTGCTGATCGACGAGTACGACGGCCTGCTGAACGAACGCACAAAGCTGGTTGCGGTCACGCACGTTTCGAACGCGCTCGGCACGATCAATCCGATCAAAGAGATGATCGCGCAGGCGCACAAGTATGGCGTACCCGTGCTGATCGACGGCGCCCAGGCTGCGCCGCACATGCCGATTGACATGCAGGATCTCGATGCTGACTTTTACGTCTTCTCGGGTCACAAGATGTTTGCGCCCACCGGCAGCGGCGTGGTGTATGGCAAGCTCGAGCTGCTCGAACAGATGAACCCGTTTCAGGGTGGCGGCGACATGATCAGGACCGTCACGTTTGAAAAGACGACCTACGCGGATCCACCCAACAGGTTCGAAGCCGGAACGCCGGCGATCGCGTCGCAGATTGGACTCGGCGCCGCAATCGATTACCTGAACAGTATCGGGCGAGAACGCGCGGCGACCTACGAAGCGGAGTTGCTGCGCTACGCGACCGAACGTGTTTCGGCGATTGAAGGCGTGCGAATCATCGGTACTGCAAAACACAAGGCGAGTGTGTTGTCGTTTGTGATCGACGACATTCACCCGCACGACATCGGCACGATCCTGGACCAGGAAGGCATTGCAGTTCGTGCCGGTCACCACTGCGCGCAGCCCGTAATGCAACGGTTCAAAGTGCCGGCAACAGCGCGCGCGTCGTTTGCTTTTTACAACACGAAAGAAGAGATCGACGTGCTGGCACGCACGATCGAACGTGTGATTGAGATATTTAGCTGATACATGTCTGAACTAAGCGAGCTCTACCAGCAGGTAATCCTCGACCACAACAAGAAGCCGCGGAACTTTCGCAAGCTCGAAACGGCCAATCACAGCGCTGAAGGCTACAATCCACTTTGCGGCGATCAACTGACCGTCTACCTGAATCTCGAAGATGATCTGGTGAAGGAAGTCGGGTTTGAAGGATCCGGCTGCGCGATCTCAAAAGCTGCGGCCAGCATGATGACGCAGGCTGTGAAAGGGAAGAGTAAAGAGCAAGTCGAGAGCCTGTTTCAGGAGTTTCACTCGATGGTAACGGGGGAGCTGAATGAAGAGACTGAGGAGAACAGTCTCGGCAATTTGAAGATCTTCGCGGGTGTGCGCGAGTTTCCCGTGCGTGTGAAGTGTGCAACGTTAGCGTGGCATACGCTGCACGCCGCGCTCAATAAAGAAGCGCAGGTATCGACTGAATAAAGAAGCGAAGAGCGTTGATCGCTCTCCGCCTCTGTCGCTTCAAACGAGATTTACGCGGCGAAAGTCATGCCGACTTCGTAGGTGCCCGGTGTCGAGCGAAAGGCGATATTGAGTCGGTTCCAGCCATTAATCGCGATGACGGCCAAAGTCAGATTCACTAACTCTGCTTCACTGAACTGCGCTCGTGCCTGTTCGTAGACGTCGTCAGGAACATCTTTGCCACTGAGTGTCGTGACAGCCTCTGCCCATGCAAGTGCCGCACGTTCGCGGTCCGAATAGAACGGACTCTCGCGCCACGCTTCGAGCACGTAAAGTCGTTGCTCAGTTTCACCGGCTGCTCGTAAATCTTTGGAGTGCATATCCAGGCAGTATGCACAACCGTTGATTTGGGATACGCGAAAGTACACGAGGTCGAGCAAGCCCTTCTCCAACCCGCTTTGTGACAGCGGTTTGTGCAATCCAAGCATAGCTCTCACCACATTTGGTGTCGTTGCGAGAAAATCCAATCTTTGTTTCATTGCCAACCTCCTCTTCAATTAACAAATTAGGCGACGCGGCTGCATTTTGTATTGCGACCGAAATCGGCGCTTTCAATAACAAAGACGAAGCTACCGCGACTTTGTGACAGTCGAAACCCTTCCGTACGAGGACACAAAAAAGTGAGTTATTTTCAGCGGCTAATTGACGCTGGAGAGCCGGGAAAGTTTTTCCGGGTTGAGGACCGTGTAGAGCGCCGTGATCGAGTGGCCGTCGGTCTCAAACGAGGTCGTCGAGAAGAGCGCGCCGTCCACATACATCACGAGACCAGGTTCGCCGTTGATCGTCAGAATTTCGTGCCGTAGTCGGTTGCCTAGTTTTTTTGCAATTTGCAGATACAGACGTGCAATGCGCGAACGTCCGTAAACGACTTTACGCGCCGCTGGAACAACTCCACCGCCATCGCTCGTGAGAGTTGCATCATTTGCGAAAAGCGATAGTAAGGCGACGTCATCACCAGCATCTGCCGCTGCCAGGAATTGATTGATCAGTGAACGAAGAGCGGCGTCGTTGGCTTTGAACCGCGATTTCTCGGTGCGAACTCGTTGACGTGCGCGATGCACGATTTGGCGGCAGGCGGCCTCACTCTTTCGCAGGATGTTCGCTATCAGGGGATAGGCACAATCGAAAACGTCGTGCAGCAGGAACGCTGCGCGCTCAACCGGTGTCAAGCGCTCGAGCAGGACCATGTAGGCCATCGAGAGATTGGATTCATTTTCGAGTTGTTCCTCCGGTGTAGGCGAGGTGCTGGCGATGACCGGTTCCGGTAACCATGGGCCTATGTACTTCTCTCGCTCAACCGAAAGCTTGCGCAGTTTATCGATTGAGAGTCGCGTAACAACGCTCACCAGCCACGCTTCTGCCGATCGAATCTCTTCAGCGTCAGCCTGATGCCAACGCAGGTACGCCTCCTGGACGATGTCCTCCGCGTCCGCCGTCGTTCCGATCATTCGATAGGCGATGCCAAACAGGCGTCTTCGAAGTCCTTCGAACACGGCGGTACGTCCACCTGGGTATGCAGCGGCCACTGCAGTATTATCTCTCTTTTGAAAAGACGATCAACCCGTACA
>DAIOGT010000027.1:5832-36314 GCA_036745095.1 Pyrinomonadaceae bacterium | reverse complement strand
ATCGTTTCCACATCGGCAGAGCCGCCACGAATTCTGATTCGCACGTCGTCGTCAACGCGGCCACGCCACGTCATCCGTCCGCTGCGATTATTGTCGGGAAACTGGCCACCACCACCGCCACCGCCACCACCCAGCTCGCGTGAGACGTCGTTCAAGAGACGTTGAACGCCGTTCCAACCGCTTCGCTGGACATTGGCGCGTTCAATCGAACGTGCGAGGGTTTGCAGCATATCGAACGCATCGCGCAGATCCTGGTTGCGCCGGCGATCCACCACCATGCGATAGAAGATTTGCGAAGCACCGGCAAATTGATGTGCCAGCATCACCGCGTCGACGTCGTTGCGGAGAGCGCGTGGGTTGTTAGTGAAATTGCTGTAGCTGGAGTCTGCAAAGTCACGCGCCTCGCGCGACAAGCGGTCAGCTAGATCGGTGAGCCGGTTTTGTGCTGTGAATTGGCTGAACGCCGGACTCGCAAGCACCAACACTGCGCCCACGACCAAAAGGCTTCTAGTAAACATAAGTTCCTCCCCCTAAATTAGCCACAAAAAAAGGCATAACTGCCCAGGAATCATACCACTCCGCGCCGCATCTAATGCACACGGGCTTTGGTATACTGGAAGCCGTTGAAAACAGAGCCGCGCAAAGGCCGGCAAGGAGTCTAAGAGAATGAGTTGGAATGAATCTTCGTTTGTGGCAGCGGACGTTCGCGATGTGCGAGTCACCGCCTTTTTGAGCAAAGTTTACGGTTGGATGTTTCTGGGGTTGTTGGTGACGGCGGGAACTGCTGTCGTCGTCGCATCCTCGCCCGCGTTAATAGAGACACTGATTCTTAACCGAGGTCTGTTTTGGATAATGGTTTTGGCGCAGCTCGGCCTCGTGCTGTACCTGTCGGTTCGCGTTGAGAAAATTGCGCCCGCAACCGCCGCCATACTCTTCCTCGTTTACTCGGCCATGGTAGGCGTCACCTCGTCAACGATCTTTCTGATCTACACGGGCGCGTCGATCGTTTCGGCGTTCGTGATGGCAGCGGGAATGTTTGGCGCGATGGCCCTGTTTGGCAGTTTTACGAAGCGTAGTCTGGCAGGTGTCGGTCAATTCATGTTCATGGGACTGATTGGCATCATCATCGCATCGATCGTGAATATTTTCTGGTTCAACGATGCGCTGAACTTCGTGATTTCCGTGATAGGCGTGCTCGTGTTTACGGGCCTGACTGCATGGGACGCACAGCGTTTGAAACAGATGGCTGTGTCACTGCCTGACGGTCGCGTCGGATCGTACGCGGTGGTCGGCGCGCTCTCGCTCTACCTCGACTTCATCAACCTCTTCTTCTTCATCCTCCGCCTTATGGGCGGCAGACGAGACTAAGCGCGGATTAACACGGATCTCTTAGGGATAATCCGTAAGAGATCCGTGTAACTCTGTGGTTAACTCTTCGTTGCAAATCCACGCTTCTTCATCAGCGCGTCAACCTTCGGATCGCGACCGCGAAAACTACGATACGCATCTGCGGGATCCACCGTGTTGCCCACCGAGAAGACTTGCTTGCGTAGCCGATCCGCCACCGCTCGATCGTATGGTCCTTTGCCTTCCACAAACGCGCCGTAAGCATCCGCTGTGAGCACGTCCGACCAGAGATAACTGTAATAACCAGCCGAATACGAATCGCTCGAGAAGATATGAAGGAAGTGTGGCGTCCGATGGCGCATCACGATCTCCTTCGGCATGCCGAGCTGTGCAAGAGTCTCGCGCTCAAATACATCGGGATCGATCTTGCGATCGCCGGCGAGGTGCAACTTCATGTCGACCAGCGCTGCCGAGAGATATTCGACTGTTGCAAATCCCTGATTGAAAGTCGCTGAGCGTTTGATCTTGTCGACGAGCTCCTGTGGAATCGGTTTGCCGGTCTGGTAGTGCAGCGCAAAACGCTGAAGCACTTCCGGCGTCGAGAGCCAGTGCTCGAGCAGTTGCGACGGAAATTCAACATAATCACGCGCTACGGCAGTCCCGGAGAGCGACGGATAGGTGACGTTTGAATTCAGGCCGTGCAATGCGTGTCCAAACTCGTGGAACATCGTGGTCGCATCGTCCCACGAGATCAGTACCGGTTCGCCCGGCTTGCCTTTAACGAAGTTGGAATTGTTTGAGACGATCGTGGTGATCTCGTTGTTGATGCGTTCCTGCGTGCGATATGCGTTCATCCACGCGCCCGAGCGTTTCCCGGCGCGCGCGTAAGGATCGAAATACCAGAGACCGATGTGTTTCTTTGAAGTCTTGTCAGTAACTTCCCAGACGCGAATGTCGGGATGAGCGACGGGAACGTTTGTGACCGGCGTGAAGTTGAAGTTAAAGAGCTCGCCGGCGACCCAGAAGATACCTTCACGCAGCTTCTCGAGCTGGAGATAGGGTTTGATTTCGTTCTGGTCCAGATCGTATTTCGCCTTGCGGACCTTTTCCATGTAGTAGCGATAATCCCACGGCTCGATCTTGATCTTCGCGCCTTCCTTGTCAGCCAGCGCCTGCATGTCAGCGACTTCCTCATTGACGCGCGCGACCGCGGGCTTCCACACAGCTTCCATCAACTCCATCGCCTTTTCCGGCGTCTTGGCCATCGCGTTTTCGAGGCGCCAGTGTGCGTGTGTTGGATAGCCGAGCAATTTCGCGCGTTCGGCGCGCAACTGGAGAATCTCGGTGATGACGGCGTTGTTGTCGTGTTCGTCACCATTGTCGCCACGGTTGATGAACATGCGCCACGCTTTTTCACGCAGGTCGCGACGATCCGAGTAAGTCAAAAACGGATCGATCGACGAGCGCGTATTCATGATCACCCATGTGCCGGGTTGCTTCTTTGTTTCAGCAGCAGCGGCGGCTGCGTCGCGTACGGACTGCGGCAGTCCAGCGAGATCTGCTTCACTCTTCAGAACGATGAACTGATTCATCTCTTCCGCGAGTACGTTCTGGCTGAACTTTGTGTAGCGTCCTGCGAGCTGTTGGTTGATCTGTGAAAGACGTTTCTTTGCTTCCGGGCTGAGGCGGGCTCCGGCGCGAACAAAGTTTGTATAGTAAAGCCACGCCAGTCGTTGCTGTTCGGAGTTCAACTTTGCTTTCGACGGTGAGTTGTATACAGCTTCGATTCGCTTAAACAGCGCCTCATTTTGCGTGATCTGATCGTTAAATGCGGCTAGACGAGGCGCCATCTCTCGTTCCACCGCTTGAAATTCGGGACTGCTCATCGTCGCGCCCCAAACTCCATAGAGCGTTCTTACGCGGTCCAGTCCCTCACCGGTGCGTTCGAGCGCGACGATCGTATTCTCAAAATCGGGTGGCGCCGGATCGTTGGCAATGCGCTGAGTCTCGGCAAGCTGCTCGGCCATTCCAGCTTCCAGCGCGGGTTTGAGGAGCGGGATTTGCACACGGTCAAACGGCGGCACACCGCCGTGCGGGCCTTCCCATTTCGCGAGCAGCGGATTGTCTTCAATCACTGCATTTGACGTGTCGGTAATGGTGTTTACAAGCATAGTGACAGCAACAAGCAGCACGATACTTCGAATGATCAAGTCGCGCATATTTCGGGATTCCAATCTATTAAACGTTGAGAGCCCTGCAGTGGTGAGTAGTATAGCTGTAAAAAGGCACTAAAAGCACTGAGGCTACTTGGCAATTGTTTGTGCTTTTTGTGCCCCTTCTTCGGCTAAAACTATGGCTCCCCGTCGCCCTTCTTCCCTTTCTTCTTGGCGGGTTCGGCCTCGCGTGGTCGAGTTGTAGCGGGAGGCGGCGCCTCGACCTTGGGGGTTGCAGATTCGGGTTTCGGCTGTGGTTTTGGTGGGTCGTCCCCGTCAGCCTTAGGCGGTGGTGGCAGTGTCACCTGTTCGAGCTTTGGTTCAGTAGTGCCCGCCGGCAACTCTTCGTCTTCTTCAGTTTCAGCCCTGGCGTTTAGCTCAGCACGCTCGGCTGCAAGCTCACGCTGGCGCTGGCGGAATAGTTCGCGCATGTCTTCCGGCATTTCCGGAGCCTTTGGAAAGTCTTCCTTCTCCTTTTCTTTGAGGAACGTCTTCATGAAGTCGACAAACATCGGCAGCGCCCCTTTGCCGCCGGTCATGTCGTTGCCGAGTGGTTTCTTCTTGCCGGGATAGCCCATCCAAACGCCCGTTACGTAAGTCGGCGTGTAACCGATGAACCAAACGTCGGTGTGATCGTTGACGGTGCCGGTCTTGCCGGCGACTGGATGCGGCAGAGTGCTGGCCAGAGTTGCCGTTCCGCTGGTGACGACGCCGCGCATCATCGAGACCATCGTCAGAGCGACGTATTCGTTCATCACCTTGTAAGTTGTTCGTTCCCACTCTTCGAGAGTTGCGCCGTCGCGATCGAGAACTTTCCGAATCAGGTGCGGCTCAACGCGGATTCCCTTATTCGGAAACGCCGAATAGGCTGAGACCATCTGATCGAGTGGCACTTCAGTCGCGCCGAGAGCCGAGGGAAGGTACGGCGACATCGGCACCTTGATACCGAAGCGACGAACCATCTGTGCGCCGGTTTGAATACCGACTGTTTGCAGCAGGTGCACCGCGGGAATGTTCATCGACTTCGCGAGGGCCGTCTTCATCGGCATGTCGCCACTGCCAAGCGAACCGTCATAGTTATGTGGTTTCCAGTCGCCGATACTAATCGGCGCGCCGCTGACTGTGGTTTCGGGAGTCATCCCCCACTCGACTGCCGCGGTGTAAATGAATGGTTTAAATGCTGAGCCAGTCTGACGGTATGCCTGCGTCGCGTTATTGAATTTGTTCGTGTAGAAATCGTAACCACCAACCATCGTGACGATTTCACCCGTCTTGGCATTGAGCGTCATCATCGCGCCCTGCACGGCGGGAACTTGTGACAACGCGACGGTCAAACGGCGATCCTTTTCATCCACTTCCTTGATTTCAAACTCCGCGAGGTGACCATTCTTAAATTCGTCTTTTGGCTGTCGCTTGCCCCAGCCCATATCCGCGGCGGTCAACGTCGCGGTGTAGTTGCCGAAGCGTACGGAGGCTTCATTCCGCGCGCGATCGACTTTCATGATCAGGCCCATCAAGTGGCGACCTTGTTCGTAGTCGTTACCGTACCAGTCCGGATGTTTGTAGTTGCTGAGCTCCTGTGATGTCGCTGGTCCAGCGCCGTTGTTCACGGTCGTCGGAATCATCGTGTAATTCGAGCGCCACGACGTGTGCGTGCGATCGTAGTTGCGCAAACCGGCACGCAATGTTTCGAATGCCTTCTTCTGCGCTTCGACGTTGATGGTCGTGTAGACCGAAAGACCGCCCTGGGCAACGCGCGTCGTGTATTTGTCTTCGAGCTCCTGGCGAATGTACTCGACCGGGTAATCGAATGGAGACGACTTGCGTTGTGATTGGTAGTAAGCAGTATCAGCGAGCTGAATCGGTTTTGCTTTCGCGGCATCGGCTTCTGCCTGGCTGACGAAGCCGTTCTTTGCCATTAGATCGAGGACGAGATCGCGCCGCTCTTTTGCCTTCGCGGGATTTGACGTTGGCGAATAGTCGCTCGGAGCTTTCGGAATGCCGGCGAGTAACGCCGCTTCGCCGAGTGTTAGATCCTTCGCCTGTTTACCAAAGTACGTTTCCGCTCCGGCTTCCATGCCGTAAGCGTTCGCGCCGAGAAACATGTGATTCGTGTACAGCTCCATGATCTGATTTTTGGTGTAATACCGTTCGATCTGGAGCGCCAGAATCCATTCGTTAACCTTGCGCGTGTACGTTTGTTCTTTTGACAGGAAAAGGTTCTTCGTGAGCTGCTGCGTCAAGGTCGATCCGCCTTCGAGCTTGTCGGTCGTGAGGTTTTTCCACGCTGCGCCCATGATGCGGATTGGGTCGATTCCGATGTGATCGTAGAAGCGAACGTCCTCGACCGCAAGAATCGCGTTTTTCAGAACGGGCGGAATCTCTTCGTACTTGAGTGGGATTCTTTTCTCGAGCGCAAACTCGCCGATGACTGTTTCGCCGTCGTCCGCGTAAACACGTGTCACGACGCTCGGTCGATACGTTGCGAGAGCGGCGACTTCGTTTGCCGCGCGCGAGTAGTTCAACTCGTAGGCAGCAATGATGCCCGTTAGTCCACCCGCTGCGAGTGCCAGGAGCAGCACGGTCGGTAGCCAGAGCCTCGCGAGCAGGTGCCGGCGTTGTTCAGGAGGCGTATTAATAATTGCTGTTGGCGAGTATTTCGAAGGATGTGCAGCCATAAGTTAACTTTCTCCCAAAACAACTTGCCTTGATCGGGGGCTTGCCGGCAACGTGGGTAGCCACAGAAACGAAATTATGCCGCAAAAACGTAGAAAAGGCACAAACGCATTTGATGACTCGACGCATCAAATCGCAGCTTCGAGTGGTTTTTGTGGTTTTTTGCGGGGCGGTTATAATGACTGCGCTCGCAAATGGGGGCGACAGGCTTCGACAGGAACCTGAACGATCGTCGCGATGCATGCCGGGCTACCTTATGCAGCTCGTTAAAAAGCGTAGGGAAACACAACTGCCAATAACGAATTGGCTCTCGCTGCCTAATTAAGCACCGAGCGTCTCGCCGCAAGTTGCTCATGCGCGCGGAGTGAGATGTCACTCAGATGAGCTGGCCCATGCTTTCGGTCCGTGAGCATGGGTGAGACTAAGCCGGGCTAGCTCGTGTCGAGGTCTTGTCGCTTCACTGACTCGGCATCGAGCGAATTTTGTCAGGTTCGCCTGACGAGAAAGAGAAGCGACTAAGCATGTAGATTCCTTCGGCGTTGGTTTTTGGATCCGAGTTCAACTCTCGGCGCCTCCACCAAAATTCAAAATACGGGAGCCCTCACTCCCGGTCAGACCCAGAGATACTTATGAGCATAACAACTCAAACTCACCTAATGACTGTGGAAGAATTTATGAACCTGGACGATGACGACCGTTATCGTCATGAACTGATAAAAGGAGAACTCCTCACGATGCCGTCTCCAAAGCCTCTTCACGGGCGGGTTGTCGCCAACCTCGTTATCCTCTTGGGAATACACGTTAAAGCCAACCGGCTGGGCGACGTTCACGCTGAATCCGGCTACCACTTGGAACGCGATCCGGATACGGTTTTGGGTCCTGATGTTTCGTTCATTTCAGCGGAACGTGTCGACCGGACGGACGAGCATTATTACGACGGTCCACCCGATCTTGCTATCGAGGTAGTATCTCCCGGCGATAGAAAAGCGTACGTTGAGCGCAAATTAACCCTGTATATAGAGAGCGGCACAAGATCGGTCTGGATTGTGAATCCTCGGCGGCGAACAGTTGAGGTAGTTTCGTCACTCAACGACAGAAAAACTCTTCACGAAGACGATGAACTGGTTGACCCAACGGTCCCCGGCTTTCGCGTGCAAGTCTCAGAGATCTTTGCCTAGGCACAATTGGACCGCAATCTTCCCATCGGCATCTTCGACAGCGGCGTTGGCGGACTAACAGTCTACAAAGCCCTGCACGAGCGTCTACCTAACGAACGTTTCGTCTACCTCGGCGATACCGCGCGGGTACCGTACGGCACAAAATCTCTCGCGACAGTCGAGCGGTACGCAGTCGAGAACTCAAGATTCCTCGAAGCACACGGAATCAAATTACTCGTTGTCGCGTGCAACACCGCGTCAGCACTCGCGCTGCCCGCGATCCGCAAAGCCATTAAAGTCCCAGTCATTGGCGTGATTGAGCCTGGCTCACGCGCCGCAGTCGAAATCGCTCAAGACAAAAACATCGGAGTCATCGCCACAGAAGCAACAGTGCAGAGCCATGCTTACGCGAAAGCAATCGCGGCAATGGGCGCGAGCGGCGAGGTCATCGAACGTGCGTGCCCGCTGTTTGTTCCTTTGGCGGAAGAAGGCTGGGCCGACACCGATGTAGCGCGCGTCGTCGCTCGCGATTATCTCCACGACTTCAGCAAAGAACCTCCGGCCGCTCTGGTGTTAGGCTGCACTCACTATCCGATTCTTAGCGACGTGATCGGCGAAACAGTGGGCAGGGAAGTCAAACTGATCGACTCAGGCGCGGCAACCGCACACGACGTCGAATCACTGCTCGAAAGCTCTGATTTAACGCACGAAGACGCGCTCGGCCTTTACCAGGAACGCCGGCTCTGTGATGATTTAGACCACTTTTATGTGACCGATGCTGCCGAAAGATTTGCTAAAGTAGCCGAGAGATTTCTGGGATCTGCTCCTTCCATTCTTGAAGCGGTAGAGATTTGGGGACACGATGAGCTTCGTACGCACTGACGGACGTGCTACCGACGAACTGCGTCCGGCACGAATCACGCCGGGCTTTCTGCCATATGCGGAAGGTTCTGTGTTGATCGAAATGGGAAACACGCGCGTTGTTTGCTCGGCGTCTTTGGAAGACCGTGTCCCGCCGTTCCTACGAAACTCGGGTCAGGGATGGCTGACTGCCGAGTACGCGATGTTGCCGCGTGCTACGCAGACGCGGACCGGGCGCGAAATCGGACGCGGTGGACCATCCGGCCGCACCCACGAGATTCAAAGATTGATCGGACGAAGCTTGCGCGCAGTTGCGGACATGAAGGCGCTTAGCGAACGCACACTCACGATCGACTGCGACGTCCTGCAAGCAGACGGCGGCACGCGCACCGCTGCGATCACGGGCGCTTACGTTGCGTTCGCACTCGCGAGTCGTCACCTCTTGAAAACGGGTAAAATCACACGGTCGTTGACAACAAATAGCGTTGCCGCTGTCAGCGTCGGCATAGTTGCCAACACTCCACTGCTCGATCTTAAGTATGACGAAGACTCGCGCGCCGAAGTTGATATGAATATCGTATGTACCGGCGACGGCAGGTTTATCGAACTTCAGGGAACGGCGGAGCGTGAGCCGTTCAGCCGCGCGCAAATGGACGAGATGGTGGCGCTGGGCGTGCGTGGTATCGAAGCGTTGATAGCTATTCAGCAAAGGATCATTTCTGAGGTTGAGTAGGTCTGATTCGCCGTTGAGAGTTCAGCCTTTAGGTTACAGTGCAACGACGAGGTGAACCCCAGGCATCTGACAAGCTTTAGTTCGGAGTTCAAACTTGAACTCTTGAACTCTAAATGTTGGAGGAAAAATGCGACGTGTTTTAGTTTTAACTTTGGTGCTGTTTGGCTTGATGGCTCCGGTTGCCTTCGCGCAACAAATGTACACACACGAAAAGGTTGATTTCACCTTCGACATCCCTTCAGCAACCTGGCGGGCGATCCTCGAGCCCGATGCGGCTCACGAGCATCCGGAATTTGTTTACGGCGATCGTCTCGACGGCTTCCTGACAATTCGCAAAGAGATCGTCGAAGCCGGCACAACGCCTGCCGAACTCGCGCGTCGCGACCAGGATCTGAGACTCCGCTTCCTGCCTGGTTTTGTCGAAGGGAAGACCGATCCGTTCAACGGCAGACTGAATGGAGTCACGATGTCGTATGAGTTTGTCAGGACCGGCAAACCGATGCTCGGGCGCACCTACTATTTGCAGGTCGATAGCCGCACTATATATGCGTTGCGCTTCACTGGCCTGCGAGACAAGCTGGGTCGCATCCGCAATCAAACCGATCTCATTGCTCGTACATTCAAGATGAAGTAACCAGCCGCAGATGACGGTGAAGCTAGCTCCCGGCTTGGCCATAAAACCTTCGTCTATTCACGGCAGAGGCTGCTTCGCGACCCTTCCGTTTAAGCGACGACACAAGATCGCCGAATACACGGGCGAGAAGATCAGTAATGCCGAAGCGCGACGCCGAAGGCATCGCAAGATGCTACGAATCTGCGAGGTGAATAGTCGGTGGAGTCTCGACGGCAGTCGCGGCGGTAACGGCACTCACTACATCAACCACTCCTGCACTCCAAATGCTTTCATGCAAATTCTCTACGATCACATTCTCTTCATAGCGCTCCGCGACATCGAACCGGGTGAAGAGATCACGATCGATTATGAGTCAACGTTACACTCCGATGACAAGCGTTGTATCTGCGGCGCAAGCACGTGTCGCGGCACGATCAATCGCATCTAAATACCCGTTTATAGTCTCGGCAGCGTAAAACTGAACCTCGAGCCCCGGCCTTCTTCCGAATCGAGATCGACTCGACCACCGTGTTGCTCGACAACTTCACGCACGAACGAGAGACCCAAACCAGTCGACTCTTCGTCCTTTTCCTGTCCTTCGCGAACCACGCGATAGAATTTGTCCCACACGCGCTCCTTCGCTTCCGCGGGAATACCGAAGCCTCGATCCTCGACACACACGCGCACGCTTTCAGCTTCGAGCGCAGTTGAAACTGTAACTGTCGTTCGCTCCGGACTGTATTTAATCGCGTTGTTGACGAGGTTTTTCACGGCTTGCGTGATCAAACCTTTGTCCGCTGCAACTGGTGGGATGCGATGCGTTGGTTGTTCGATCAAGCGAATGCGTTTCTTTTTCGCAACCGGTTGCAGCGACGCGATCGTCTCGCGCACTACTTCGTCGAGACGCAGCGGAATCTTCAACACTTCCTGTTTGTCCTTGCGCTGCAACTGAGTCACGGAAAGAAATGTATTGATCATGCGCGACATCCGCTGCGACTCGTTCGCGATGATCGAGACAAACTCTCGAGCCTGGGCCGGAATCGTCTCGTCCGCGGTCAACAATTCAGCGAAGCCGTTGATGCTCGTAAGCGGCGTGCGCAGCTCGTGTGACATCAGCGAGATCATGTCGCTCTTTAACTTTTCATACTCTTTGGTCGTGGTCAGATCCTTAACATACAAAGCGATGCCGATCGGCTCGGCCGGATCTTTCCCGTGCTGTTCACGTAACAGGGAAATCCGAAAGTTGAGGATCTGGCTCTTCGCTTCGAAGTTGAGCTCGCCTTCGTAATCGACGCCCGTTTGCAATACACGTCGCACGGCGATCTCGGGTTCGTCGAAAACGTCTGTGCGGAATTTGTTGAGTAAGTCGAAGAGGTCCATTTTGGAGACTTGCTCCGAAGTGACTTCCGCGAAACTGAGAAGCGCCGGATTGACGATTGCGAGCGTGCCATCGAGGTAAGCGACCGCCACACCGTCATCGATGTGGACCAGAGTGTTAGCCTCACATCGTTGTTCGACAGCCACTGCTTTCAACACGTTAAGAGCATCGATCTTTCGTCTGCTGCCGCCTGGCGAAAAGAAACTGAGCGCCTCGGTTCTCACAGGGCTGTGCGCAAAGCTTTCACGTTCCAGATTCCGAGCGAATTGCGATCCGATGGCCAGCAGAAGCGCGGTGTCGTCACTCGAGAACTCAGACGCGAGCCGGATAAGCAACACGCCTGCGGTTTCCGTTTCGTGAAGCAGTGGTATTGCGACGGTTGAGGAGTGTTGACCGGACGTTGTTTGAGTGACCAGTTTGCGTGTTGCGGCTGCCTGCTGGCAGAGCCCGATGCCTTCGCGCCAGACCGCGTTCCGGCGCGGATCCTGTGGGTTCGGCGCCGGGCTTTTGTAGCGGACGACGGTTTGCAGAACTTCCGAGTCATCGCAGCGAAAGACTACCGCCTCACGGAGCGGCAGGACCGTGTTCAGCAGTTTGAGACCACTGGTTAGCCGCCCGTTTGCGTCAACGATTGAGGCACTTTGCGCGGATGAGGAGTGGAAGAGTGACCGCGCTAAATGGCGATCAATGGACCAGAGTCGAATCACCTGGATGACGAGAAATGAAAGGAGAGCGCTGACTGTGATTAAACCCGCGCCAGTAATGGCGTCGAGGTCCCACAGACCATAGCCAATCACGCCCGCGAGGATGCCTGCTACGGACGCTGAAACGTATGACGTTATCATCTTAGGTCTATTCAAGGCGTGAGTGCTGGCGACTGGGAAGGTGTCAAGCGCCGCGAGAATTATACAGTGATAATCATTGTTTAAGCCACCAGAATTAAGGCGGCGCGGAGGGCTGTGAGCTGGTCATCAAAAACGGTTCGCAAATCGAGCAGCACTTTGCCGTCCGAGATTCGGGCGATAATTGGTGGTGAATTACTGCGGAGCTGGTGCTCGATCTCATGGGCTGACTTTTCCGGGTGCGTGATTGCAATCAGCGTTGTCGGAAAAGTGGATGTCGGACCGGCGCCGCCGCCGAGCGCTGATTCGCCCGGTAACAACTCAAAGGTGAGGCCCTCAACGAGACTACGCGCGCGCTGCTCTAGTTCCGTCGCAGTCAGCGACAACATTCCGAGGAGCGGCACTTCCGCCTCAGCTGCGTCTCGCTGATGCGAAACAAGTGTTGCCTCCAGCGCCGCGAGCCGTATTTTATCGCTGCGCAGCGCCCGGTACAGCGGATGTTTGCGGAGCCGCGAAACAATCGCCTGTCGTCCTACGATTAACCCTGCCTGAACTGCTCCGAGTAGCTTGTCGCCGCTAAAAGAAACCACATCAACGCCGCTCTCGACGATCTCGCGCACCACTGGTTCGTCGATCACGCCATGCTTTCGCAGGTCAGCAAGTTGGCCCGAACCCGCGTCTTCATACAGCGGGAGTCCGGAATCGTGTGCGAGTGTCGCAAGCTCCGCACGCTCAGGCGAACTCGCAAAACCCACGATGCGATAGTTCGACGGGTGAACGCGCATGATGAGCCGAGTGTCCGCATTAATGGCGCGCTGGTAGTCTGGCAAGTGAGTTCGATTGGTCGTTCCCACTTCAACCATTCGCGTGCCTGAGCTCGCCATCACGTCGGGTACGCGGAAGTCGCCACCGATCTCGACGAGCTCTCCGCGCGAGACGATCGTCTCGCCATCGCCGGCGAGCACCTTGAGAATAAGCAGCGCCGCCGCGGCACAGTTGTTCACGACGAGGGCATCCTCGGCGCCCGTCAGATCCGTTAAGAGCGACTCCACTTTGCCAGCTCGCCCGCCACGCCCGCCACTCTCAAGGTCATACTCCAGCGAGCAGTAACGAGACGCTTCATTGATCGCCGCGCGGGCTGCTTGCGACAGAGGCGCACGACCGAGGTTAGTGTGAAGCAAAACGCCGGTGGCATTGATCACTGCTTGGATTCCGGAATGACTCTCACGCTCGGCAGTCGCTTCTACGCGGCGGACGGCTTCGGCAAGAAGACCATTGCTCGTCGGTTCTGCCGAGCCATCACGGACCAGGGAGCGAATCTCGGCAATCACTGAGCGAGCGATATTCGTCGCTCGCCGCGAACCGACACGATCGCGCAACTCGCGGGCGGCGTCGGTCCGCAGAAGTTGGTCCACTGACGGTACGTTACGCAGGTTATCGTTACGGTTCGACATACAGGCACTGACAGGATTTACGTGATTCTACAGGATTTACAAGCCAATCTTGAAAAATCTTGGAAATCCCGCACATAAAAAGCTAGACTGCTGAAGGAGGTTCTCTTGGGACTACGCGACAACAAGCTCCTTAGATCAAAAACACAGGCACAGGCAAAGAACAAGTTCGGCGCTGGTGAAAATCAGCCGAGCCCTGACGAACAATTGACACGGCTGGAAGACGACATCCGCCGTCTACGCATCGAGTTTGACATCTTCTTTAATGGCGGTGCGAAGAAACCGCCGTACGAGACGAAAGGACGTGTCGAGACTCTGCTAAAACGGCTCGGTGACGACCGCACTCTAACGTTCGCGCAACGATACCGCTACAACTCACTTGCCGCTCGTTACAACGCGTTTCGAGATTTGTGGCGCCGCACGATGCAGGGACGCGAGATGGGTCGCGATTCAGTTTCAGCGGCTCGTGCAAGCGCGAGGAGAGATGGCCACGAGCCCAAAGTTGAACCAATCTCGGTTGTTTGCCTCGACGCACATCGCGAAGTCGAGCTCGTGAAGAACCTCTACAATTCATTGATCGACGCTAAACGCCAGTGCGGGGAGGCAACGGAAGATCTTTCGTTTCCGAAGTTTCACCGGTTGATTGCTTCGAAAGCTGATGGAATCAAGCAGCAGCAGGGGTGTGATCGAGTGCGATTTTCAGTGGCCGTCGAGGATGGGCACGTGAGTTTCAAGGCGCGAGCCGAGTAGAGACGGAATCACAGTTTGAAAAAGAAAAGGCGACCGCACTGGTCGCCTTTCTTCTTGTGAGCTTACCGGACCCGTGACCGGAAGCAAGTCAGTGGCTTTGCTGAAGGCAAGCCGGGGAGACACTACATCTTCGTAACCTTCTCAGCCTGAGGTCCCTTTGGACCTTGCGTAACCTCAAACTCGACTTCCTGACCCTCTTCGAGAGTTTTAAAGCCGTCGCCCTGGATAGCGCTATAGTGAACGAAGATGTCCGAAGAGCCTGGCTGCTCGATAAAACCATAACCCTTCGAATTGTTAAACCACTTGACCTTACCGGTTATTCTAGACATAACAACGAATCCTCCTAACGATTCGGTAAAACGGACACGAAACTACCTTGGGAGCTCGTGTCATCTGGTTAATGCTTGTGAGCCGGGTCGCACTTTGAAAGTGGTGCTAACGGAAACACACAACCAACAAAAAATGCATGATGAAAAGCGCGGGGAGCGCCATTTCAGCATGCACAGACTACGGGGGCAAAACTTACGAAACTCATTTCGGTACAGCTTGTGGATCGGGATGCCGGGCTCTGGACTTACTGTCCCTGCATTGAACGACGGCGCATACTAAGCGAAAATTCTCAAGCCTGTCAAGCAAGAAAAGTTTTATTTTCGCTGCTAAGTTAAAGCTAAACCTCAGGTTAGCCCTTCTACCCGGTTTTGTTTCATCTCGAAACGTTTGCTGTTCCGGTACTCAACAGTAGGTACGGCAGCGGATCCACCGCCTGATCGTTTATGCGCACTTCATAATGAAGGTGCGGACCGGTGGAACGCCCGGTTGAGCCAACTTTGCCCAATAATTCGCCTCTTGAGACGCTTTGTTCGAGTTGGACGTCGATGTGGGACAGGTGCCCATAGCGGGTTGTTAGACCACCGCCGTGATCGACGACAACGAGCTGGCCGTAACCGTTTTGCCAGCCGACAAACGAAACACGACCGCTCGCGCCTGCCACTACCGGAGCGCCGGGCGGCGCTTCAATATCCTGTCCGGAGTGAAACTCGTAGCCGGAACCGCTAAATGGGTTTCGGCGTCCGCCAAAGCCGCCTTCCAACGTTCCTTCGACTGGCCATACCGTCGGAGTGTAGCCGCGTTGACGCAGAATCGCCTCGTAAGCGCGCAAGTCTTCCTCGAGCCTGCCCATCTTAGCGGTGAGCGTGGCGAGGCCCATCTCGTCCAAAGGCAGCGCCGGACCGCCTGTTCCCGGCGGATTGGGCTGCTCGACCACCCCCGACTTCTCGGCAAGCTTCCGTGAGGTGTCTTCAACCTTTTCGACGCGGTTATTTAGCTTCTCGAGTTCGCGTCGCTGGCGCTCGTTTTCGGCGCGTAAACGTTGATTCTCGAATTCGGTGCGCAAGTGAGCCGCTTGTTGGGTCAGTCCGTAGAGTCCATAGAAAAGTCCGACTCCGAGCACCAGCAGGATTAAACAAAAGATAGTGACTGATCTTTTTTCGACTCGGATTCGTTGGACGCGGGCTCGGGAGCGGGAGGTATGGGCAATGATAAAGGCATAAAATCGGTCTTCTTTGGCCATTTTGCGTTCTCCTGTCGCTGCCAAAAGAACAGGCGCAGCAACCGAAAAGGCACAAACTCGCCCGAAGCGATTTGCGCGATTACGGGGAAAGTTGTCTTTAAATTAACCTACTTGATGATTGCAGCGGGTGGATTGAAACCTCAAGGTCCCTCCGAGGTGAAATCCATCCGGCCGGTGCCTGCAAGGGCTTGACCGTATCACAGCCCCGTAAATTGTTGCAACTTTAGCGGGGAAATATAAGAAGGGTGTTAGAAGATTAGAACCGACCTTGTTCTCACAGATCAGCGCATCGGAAAGATGAACTCTGAATGGTTGTCTCGAGCGACTTAGAGTCTGGTCTCGTTGCGCTTGCGTGAACGGTCGCGCAGGATGGCCAGCACGATCATCACCATCACAGCCACAAACACGACGATGATCGCGACCTTGAGCGCGGTCAGCAGAAACCCGACGAGAAGAACAAGTTGTTTCAGGAGAGCGATCACCACGAGGATCAAAGCAACGATTGCTCCGAGTCCGCCAAAACCTTTAAGAATCCCACAACACATAATTTCAACCTCGTAGCGAAGTATAAATCAGGAGCGCCGTTCAAAGGGAAACGGAGTTACATCTTTCCGTGCAAACTGCGTAGTTTCACCAGTGCGAAACCGGGCGGTGTCAGTCGGCCGCGAGTTCGCGACGACCGATGGCGGTGGACGTCTCGAATCAAACCTAACGATCCGATCCGATCCTCTTCCCCGTCGAATGTAATCAAACAACATGTACGCACCGAGCGCCACCAGCGCCACTGGCAGCAACTCCTTGATCGGCAACGTCACTCGCAACAATGTATGCAGCAGGAAGAGAGTGCCGATAATGATCAGCGTTGTTCCCCAAGCAAAAGGATTGCCGTAAAGACGGCGCGCGATCACATCGTCTTCAGCGTCCGGACTCAATCCTGCTCTCATCAGTTGCGCCGTTCGGCAGGCATCGACTGCTGCAAACAGCCACGTACCGATAACCCCGAGGATAAAGAAGTGCATTCCCTGAGTCACGACCGCCATCTGAAAGAAACTTGCAAAGATCGCGAAGTGAACGATCGCCTTCGAAGTCTGGCCGTTGTAAGCGGCGCCTAAGCCGGGAACGAAAGAAAGCAGTGTGGCCACAAACGGCGAGCTCTTTCTTCTCAGGATATTATTTGGACTCGAGCTCGAATGGTGCCGCAGCAGTTCCACTCCCGCGACGATGCAGTCCTGGCAGAACGGAAATCCACGCACGCGATGATCGCAGGCAGGACACAACCAGCGTGCACACTGATTGCACTGAACCACCGCCGGATTCTTAGCATGGTAGCCACAGTACATCATTTCTTAAAACACCTATCTCCCTACTGATTGTGCGCCTGTGCGCTCAGCGAGTTGGAGGCCCGCATCGTAAACACCACTGATCGAACCATCAGCCGAAACTGTACTCGTCAACACGAGAATCGCAACGAGCAACATCGTCGCCACAGTTACGAGCTGTGGCGAGATGATCGGGTCTAACCACAAGCGGAACCGGGATGCAGCGCGTGCCGTCCAGGGTGCTTTGATCTCCTGGGCAGCCGCGGTTCCCAGAGTTGCCTGGAGTATTCGTTCGTTCAAGCCGGCAGGTAGTGGTCGCTCTTCGGAAATATACGTGTAGCAGGCACCGATTGCTCTCACGACTTCGCCGGGGAGCTCAGTGCAGCGATCACACATCGCGGCGTGACGCTCCCAGCGATGATAAAGGTGCGCTGGAAGAAAGCCGTCGAGATAGTCAGTAAGACACTCTTCAAACTCTTCACAGTTCATCGCCGTTTCCGGCACTGTCTTTTGCAGAATACGAGCTTCCAGTTCTCTCGAAGGCGCAGGCACGTTTGCGGTCCGGCACGTCTCAATCGTGCTGCGTACCGCCAGCAGAGTTTCATGGCAAACGGGGCACTTCATCGCGTGCTCCCCCATGAGCCGATTGGTTTCAGGACCGACCACGCCCTCAATGTAATCGGTCAATAGATTTTCGAAATCCAAACAAAGCATCGTTTTTTTCGCTTCCCGCCGCGTTTTCTTAATTTTGCTCCTTCGTTCCGAGGCCTGCCAGCCTCGTGAAGGCGCTTCTACTCTATGCCTCACTCATCGCAACTACCTTCATCCGTCGCAGAATCTTTGCCAGCTCGATACGCCCGCGATTGATTCGCGACTTAACTGTTCCTTCCGGAATCTTAAGCAGGTCGACAATTTCCTGATAACTGAGCTCTTCGATATCCCTAAGTATCACACACGTCCGTAAATCGGGTGACAGTTTGTCGATACCCGCCTGCACCTGGGCGCCAAGCTCGCGGCGCTCCATCTCCTTCTGCACGGAGTTGGTCCGCGTGTGCAGGTGATAACTGTGGTCGGCGAGATCGTCGGCGAGGTTGTCGTGCGGTGTTCGTTGGCGTTTGCGGTAATCGTCAATAATGAGGTTACGCGCCAAACGCATCAGCCAGTTCTGTAAATCACCCTGCTTGGGGTCATACTGATCCAAAGAACGGTAAACCCTAACGAAAACTTCCTGCGTAAGATCTTCGGCTGTGTCAGACCGGGAGGTAAACCGATAAGCAAGGTTGTAAATGCGGCGGGAATAACTCTGCACAATCTCTTCCCACGCCGCGCCGTCGCCTGCGCGACACCTGCGAACCAGTTCGGCTCCTTCACTGACCGCCAACGCCTTAACAGCTCCCACCGTATCTTCTCCAGGTACCTGTAGGTCGAATGGTTTACGACAGGTTCTACAGTAAAGTTCAGCCCAAGTTTGCCACAAAGAAGCGCAAAAGGCACTGAAACTACTCGCCAGATGTTTTAAGCCCTATGCGGCCACTGATTTCCGCCGTTGCTCTCGCTTGAGTCATGTAGTAGGCTGTGCGACCGGCCCAACATGTTGTGGTTTGTCCTGACCTGACTCAGATGTCGAGCGCCCAGAGCTATCGCAAATACGTTGAATTCGCCGTTCTCTGTTTACTCGCCTCGGCGCTGCTGTGGTGGTTCGGCCGGAATCTCGACTGGGCTGAGGTCGGCCGCGCGCTCCGCGACGCCGATCCGTACCTTCTGATCGCCGCTGTCCTGATCATCTGCGTAGCCTATCTTTTCCGCGCTTTGCGCTGGGGTGCGCTACTCAAGCCCTTGAGCGAGGCGCGTTTGTCAGATTTATTTGCCGCCACCACGATCGGTTTCAGCGCGGTTTTTCTGATCGGACGGGCGGGCGAGTTTGTCCGGCCAGTCGTGCTCTCGATGCGCGACCCTCGCGTCCGTCCGAGCGCATCTCTTGTCACGATCGTCGTTGAACGCATTTACGACATGGCGGCTGTGGCACTCATGTTTGCAGTCAACCTGATCTGGTTCAAGCCACCCTTTGCCCTCGACGTTTCCTTTGACCGGGTCCGCGTGGTGGGCTGGAGCCTCCTCGGCGCGACCATCCTCGGCATCATGTTTCTGATCTGGTTCCGAGCGCAATCATCACTTGTGATCGGGTTCTTCGAACGTCTTTTCTCGCGTTGGCACTTCATCCCCCGACGAGTAGCCAAACTCGTCCTGAAGATTCTCGAACAACTGGCGCAAGCGCTTCGCGTGCTCGTGAACATCGGCGAACTTCTGGAGACGATTGGCTGGACAGCTTTGCTGTGGTTTGGAATAGCGGCTGCAAATCTTCTTGTACTTCGCGCCTTCCATTTAGACGTTGGCCTACCGGAAACAATTTTTGTCCTCGGTTGGTCCTTAGTGGGTTCTTTAGTGCCGACACCTGGAGGCGCTGCCGGCGCCTTTCATGCGGCGACTGCGGCTGGTCTTTTGTTTCTCGGCATCAGGAAGGAAACCGCTGCAGCCTTGTCCATTGTTCTGCATCTCGTAGATTTCGGTCCTGCACTTCTGTTCGGAATTGCTTATGTGATCAGGGGCGATTTGAGCCTCGGGAAACTGCGCACGATGATTTCACCGGAACCACTGTAACGGCGACTTCATCGGTCGCCTCACGAATTCCTGAAAGGGATCAACTAATATGAAATGTCCATTCTGCGCGTATCTCGAAGACAAGGTCGTTGACTCGCGTGAGTCGCGTGAGGGCGATGCCATTCGTCGTAGGCGAGAATGTCTCAGATGCGAGCGAAGGTTTACATCGTACGAGCGCATCGATGAGATACCCTACATGGTCGTCAAGAAAGACGGCCGTCGCGAAACCTTCGATCGCAACAAAGTAATGGCCGGCTTGTTACGCGCGTGCGAAAAACGACCGGTGCCTTCGACGAAGCTTGATAGTATCGTCAACGCGATCGAAAAGTATGTGCAGGAGTCGCCGGAACGCGAGCGTCCCACTAGCAAAATTGGCGAGATGATCATGCGACGCTTGAAAGAACTGGACAAAGTCGCATATGTTCGCTTTGCTTCTGTGTATCTCGAGTTTGAAGACGTGTCGGAGTTTATGACCGAGCTGAAGCACTTGGTGCGTACACGGAACACAGGCCAGGCAGGCAAGAAGTAGTATTTACGAACCGGGGAATTTGCAATGATCAAACCCATTCGCGCGACCGGATTAGAACGGCTCGAGGTGCAGCGACTTCGCGATCGTGTCGGACGCCTCTATGCGGCTTTGCTGGAAGCGACTGAAGCGGAGAACCCGCTCGTTTCAGGCACCTGGGCGCCGCCTGTTGACCTCTGCGAAACAGAAAAAATGATTTTAGTTCGCGCCGAGCTTCCGGGCGTGACTGCCGACCAGATCAAGGTCGGACTGACGAACACCAAACTGCGCATCTGGGGTGAAAAGAAACGAAGGCCCAACCGCCGAAGAATTATCTCGTACCATTGCTCCGAGCGTAGTTTCGGAAAGTTTGGCCGCATCGTGACACTGCGCTGGCCCATTTCTATTCGAGATGCAACCGCTGAGCTGAAGCGAGGCGTGCTTCACATTCATCTTCCGAAAATGGAAGATCGAAGAGGCGAGGAGATACTGGTGGAGGTTAAGGACGTTGGAAGTGAGTAGTCCCGACTGGCGATTCTCAGTGCAACTGTTTTCGTTGCACCGAGACGAGGCTCAGATGAGTACCGTCGAGGGTTAATCCATGGCTATCGTAAAAGAAGCAGAATTTACTGAAGCAATTGAAACGACTGACAGCGATCAGCAACTACAGATCCCGAGCGAGTTGCCCGTGCTGCCTCTGCGCGACATCGTGATCTACCCGTTCATGATCGTGCCGTTGTTTGTCTCGCGCGAGAAGTCGATCAGGGCAGTAGACGAAGCACTCGGCGAGAATCGCATGATACTTCTCGCCTCGCAGAAGGATCTCGATAAGGAAGAACCGGCCGCAGAGGATCTTTACGCCGTTGGAACGGCCGCGGTCATCATGCGCATGCTGAAGCTGCCGGACGGCCGTATTCGTATTCTGGTCCAGGGCCTCGCGCGCGCCCACATTGAATCGGTCGATTCGACGGGCGAGTATCTGCGCGCGCGTGTGAGCGTGATGCAGGAAGTGCTTCCGCCGGAACGCTCGCTCGAAGTCGAAGCGCTCGTGCGCAATGTTCGGGCGTCGATGGAGAAAGCCATCAATCTCGGCAAAAACATTTCGCCGGAAGTGATGGCCATAATTGCAAACCTCGACGACGCCGGCCGTCTCGCTGACTTGTCAGCTTCCAACCTCGAGTTAAAAGTTGAAGACGCGCAGTCAGTGCTGGACATCGCCGACACAACCGCGCGACTGCGTCGCGTCAACGATCTTCTAAATAAAGAGATCGAAGTCCTCACGGTCCAACAGGAAATCAACACCCAGGCACGCGCCGACATCGATCGCTCGCAGCGGGAGTTTTACCTCCGCCAGCAACTGAAGGCGATTCAGAGCGAGCTCGGTGAGGGCAATGAGCTGGCTGAAGAGACCGCGCAATTCCGCGAGAAGATCGAAGCCGCGAAAATGCCCAAACCGGCTGAAGAGGAAGCGCTGCGACAACTGAAGAAACTCGAGCGTATGCATCCCGACGCAGCCGAAACAGCTACGCTCCGAAACTGGATGGAGATCATGACGGACCTGCCGTGGTCCAGATCTTCAGTTGACAACCTCGATCTAAAAAAAGCGGAGCACGTTCTCAACGAAGATCACTACGGTCTCGAGAAAGTTAAAGATCGAATCATCGAAGCGCTCGCCGTTCGCAAGTTGAAAGAAAAGCCCAAAGGCCCGATTCTTTGCCTGGTTGGACCACCGGGTGTTGGTAAGACGTCGCTCGGACGTTCGATCGCACGTGCTCTCGATCGAAAATTTGTGCGCCTGTCTCTCGGTGGCGTTCACGACGAAGCGGAAATTCGCGGCCATCGCCGCACCTACGTCGGCGCGATGCCGGGCAGGATCATTCAAGCCGTCCAGCAGGCTGGCACAAACAATCCGCTGATCATGCTCGATGAGATCGACAAGGTCGGCGCCGACTTTCGTGGCGATCCGTCGTCGGCTTTACTTGAAGTCCTCGATCCCGAACAGAACAATTCGTTTCGCGACAACTATCTCGGCGTCACTTTCGATCTCTCGAACGTGATCTTTATGACGACCGCGAACGTGCTCGACACGATCCAACCGGCGTTGCGCGATCGCATGGAAGTGATTCGTCTCGCCGGTTACACGGAAGAAGAGAAGCGCGAGATCGCCATTCGCCACCTGATCCCGAAGCAGATGGAAGAGAACGGCATCACCGCAAAAGATCTGCACGTTTCGAAAACCGCACTCACGACGATCATTCAGCAATACACGCAGGAAGCCGGCCTGCGCCAACTGGAACGCGAGATCGGCAAGATCTGTCGCAAGGTCGCACGCAAGATTGCCGAAGGACACAAAGGTGGTATCAGGGTTTCGTTGAAGAGTGTTCATGAGTTTCTCGGGGCGCCGAAGATCATTCCTGAAGAAGTGTTGAAGAAGGATCAGATTGGAGTTGCGACTGGCTTGGCGTGGACGGCAGTCGGCGGTGACGTTTTGTTTATCGAAGCGCTGCGAATGAGAGGAAAGGGAAACCTTGTCTTGACTGGCCAGCTCGGAGATGTGATGCGCGAGTCGGCGCAGGCTGCTTACTCTTACGCGAAATCGCGTGCAAAGGAGTTGGACATCGCCGAGGAAGACTTCAGCAACTACGATCTTCACATTCACATTCCCGAAGGCGCGATTCCGAAGGACGGTCCGTCAGCGGGCATCACACTCGCGACCGCGATGGTTTCGGCGTTGTCGAGTCGACCGGTGCGCAAAGACGTCGCGATGACGGGCGAGATCACGTTGCGCGGCAACGTGCTTCCGATTGGCGGTGTCAAAGAAAAGGTACTTGCGGCTAGACGAGCACGGGTCACAACGATTATTCTTCCGCAACAAAACCGGCGTGACCTCGACGAGGTCCCGAAAGAGCCATTTAAAGATATTCGTTTTGTGTTTGTTGAAAATATGCGCCAGGTGTTTCGCGAAGCACTTGGTGAGAAGGTATTGCCGCCAGCCAGTCCGGCGCCGAGGCCGCAACGAATTCCGCAGGCTGCAAATGCGCGACCTGCGTAGATATCAAGGAGTGTTCTAGTGACGACAAAGCGCAGCTACGTATCTGTCCTGTTCGGTGTCATTTCTTTAGTTCTTGCTTCGCACATCTCGGCCGTCAGTCAGGAATCCCAGAAAGCGGAAATCACTGGCGTCAAGATCAAAAATTTTGGGCAAATGGATGAGCGGTTTTTCCGCGGCGGCCAACCAAAAGAAGAGCAGTTTCACCAGCTGGCTGCGCTCGGTATCAAGACCGTCATCGACCTACGGGACAAACCTAAAGCTTACGCGAAGGAGAGCGTCGAAGCGCTCGGAATGCGCTACATCAACATTCCTATGAGCGACAGTGAGTATCCGGAGAGTGCGAAGATTGAGGAGTTCTTGAAGCTTGTTGGCGATCCGGCGACCGGCAAGTTTTTTGTGCACTGCGCTGGTGGCCGTCATCGCACTGGCGTCGCCGGCGCTGTCTATCGCTTCAATCATTACAACTGGAACTATGATCAGGTTTATGCGGAGATGAAGAAGTACGACTTTTACACGCGCTGGGGACATGGCGACATGAAGAAGTTCGTGCAGGACTACGCGAAGGGTTTCACCAACAAGAATGCTGCGGCCGTCACGACGTCCAACGCAAATCAGAAGTAACTCGGATTTTTATTGATACAGGTACGAGTGGCTCTTCTTCTGATCCCACTCGATTCCACGAACACTCTGGCCATCGATCGCGAGAATATCAGCACTAATTTCATCTGTGCTGATCATCGGGCTCACATCAACTGCATAAACAATACTGCCCGGTGATTCTTCCGTAGCCTCGCGATCGATCGCGCGCAGCTCCTTATCAAACCCGTGCGTTTTGAACACCTCACGCAATGCTCTCTGCGTTGAGACGACATTCGTCGTAGTCACTTTCAGCTCCATCGACCGAAACACCTGCTCCGGCTCGCGCCACTCCAATATCCACAGCACAACGAGCGAAAAAAACGTCAACACAAGCGCGAGGTCCCAACGACCAACGCCGGACGCGAGCCCCAACGCCATACTGATCAGAAGTACCGTGATCTCTTTCGGATCGCGAATGTTGGTCCGAAATCGCACCAGCGACACTGCGGCGAAGATGCCAAACGCGCGCGCGGCGTTATCGCCGACGATGATCATTAGTGCTGCTGCGACAATGGCTAACAGTATCTGTGTTTGTGAGACGTAGGGATTTGCTTTGAGTATTCGTTTGCGAGGCCGGTAAGCGAGTGCGGCACCGAGCAGCGCGGCGAGAAGAAGTCTAATTGAAAGCCGGCCCAACGTTTCGCCCCAGGTGGCGCCGGTCGCGTAGGCTTGCGCATTGTCAGTCCCAAATAATCGATCGATGAAATTGTCGCCGGTTTGAGTCTGAGGTGTGGATGACGTGCGCGTGTCTGGCGTACCCAGCACAGCTTCAGGCGTCGGACCTGGTCGTGCTGTTTCGGGAGTTACGCGCCTGCCGCCACCGATAAAGTAGACAGCAAGCGCGCTCAGCAAAAGCACTCCTGTAAAAACGACTACAAGTGTGACTATCTCCTGCTTTCGTCTTTTGTTCGGCACGTGACCTCGGTTCTGCTAGTTCCTTCCGATCTGCACCGCCGGACGCAAACTCAAAAGCTCGTTCGTGCGTTCACGCACTTCGCCCGCCAGTAAATTGATCTGACCGGGACTGTAGTTGGCGGCGCGAAATGCATCACGAATCTGGCGATCACTCAATTGTGAAAGCAAGCTGCCCACCCATTGCGCATCCTGGACCTTAATGTCTTTGATGATGCCGCGGTTTTTTCCACCGAAGTGAAGCACTACGCGATCGCGTTTCACCTTTTCGAAAAATTTCGACTTCGCGTAGTTCGCCGGGTGATTTCTACTTCGCGTCAGTCGCCAGAAGATCGGAGTTGAGCTTGCGTGACCAAATGTCGCGCCGAGATCGCTGATGATATAGCGGAGCTCGTCGCCGCGGTTTGTACGAAGTTTCAGTATTTCGTTGTTCGAGTCTTTCAAGTCCCAGTTGTTAATCAACGCCATCAGGACTTTCAAACCCTGAAATTCCGGCGTGCCGACAAAGGGATTCTTTTTCCATTTCCACTCGCCCACTCGTTTCAATTTTTCAGGACGTGCTTCAAACCTCACGTTGTTGAATGTTCCCTTTCCGGGAATCGTGACGCGTGGAACGAGATAGTTGACTTCCGTGTGGTAGCCCAAACCCCAGAGCAGCCTGACGGCTGAAGTTTCCGACTGCGCTTCTTTACCTATCTTTGCAACCCATTCACGGCCGGCAGCGTCGCGCACTCGGTATTTCTTCGAGTAGCCGCCCTTTTCCTCTTCCATGAACGTGATCCGCCGCAGGTCGGGCCGCATCGCGGCGCCGCCTGGTCCAAGATAGAGATCACGCGCCGCGATATTATCCGGGCGCTGCCACAGGATGGGCGTTCCTGTGACAGCTTCTTTCTTCTTTTTGGGCTTGGCAGTGGCGAGACCAGTTTGAATTGAAGCGACGCTGAACAGCAGAGCGACAGCGATCAGCGTCACAAGCTTCCTCTTGTGATTCATCATGTCCGTCCTGAATCCTGCAACCCTGAGAAGCAGATCAATCGCTCGTCGGGAGGCCTATGAAATAGTCCTGGCTATTGAACGGCTCCCCGCCGCGATTAACCGGAACGTATCTGCCGTCAGGCTGCAATTCACGCGCTTTCGTGTTGTCACGCAGGTACGCGTCAAGCAACACGTCGCGTAAGTAGCGTCGGGACTGGGGATTAGTCACAGGGGCGATAACCTCAATACGGTGTTTTAGGTTTCGGGCCATCCAATCGGCGCTGCCGATGTAGAGTTCATCGTCACCACCGTTCAGGAACCAAAAGACACGACTGTGCTCGAGAAAACGACCGACGACACTTCGCACGGTAATGTTCTCTGACAAGCCAGGAATTCCCGGACGCAACATACAAATGCCTCGCACGATCAGTTCTATCTTCACTCCCGCTCGCGAGGCTTCGTAAAGCTTCTCGATGATTTGCAGATCCGCGAGACGATTGAACTTCGCGATGATGTGTGCTGGTCTACCCGCGCGCTGGTGCTCGATTTCACGATCGAAAAGAGCGTTCAGCTTGTCACGCAGATCGATCGGCGCAACCATCATCGTTCGGTACTCCAGCTGTTGCGAAAAGCCGGTGAGATAGTTGAACAGCTCGGTGGCGTCGCGGCCGATCGACTCATCGACAGTAAACATTCCGAGGTCCGTGTAGGTGCACGAAGTGGTTGGGTTGTAGTTACCCGAAGCGATGTGCACGTAACGCCGGAGAGCTTCGCCTTCGCGTCTGACCACGAGTGTCAGCTTGCCATGGGTTTTAAGACCCATAATACCGTAGACGACGTGCACGCCTGCTTCATCGAGTTTGCGGGCCCATTCGATGTTGTGCTCTTCGTCAAAGCGTGCTTTCAGCTCGATCAGCGCGGTTACCTGTTTTCCCTGTTCGCTGGCACGGATCAGTGCCGGCGGGATCGGTGACTCAGGACCAGTGCGATACAGACAGATCTTGATCGCAACGACGTCAGGATCCTCAACTGCCTGATTAATGAATCCGGTTACGCAATCGTATGAATCGTACGGGTGATGCAACAGTCGATCGCGTTCACGGATCGCGTCAAAGATGTTGTCGTATTCCCTATACCACGACGGCATTGAGGGGTTAAAAGTCTTGTCTTTCAAGTCCGGACGTTCGATATCGTAAAGCGACATCAAGTCCTGGATGTGCAGTGGGCCATCGAATACGTAGACGTCCTCCGGCTCGAGATCGAGTGACTCGCTGAGATACTCGATCATGTCTGGCGGCATATCCGGAGACACTTCGAGACGGACCGGCGTGCCGAACCTGCGGCGACGCAGCTCCTCCTGAATCATGCTGAGCAGATCCTCGGCTTCTTCTTCTCTGATTTCGATGTCAGCGTCGCGTGTCACGCGAAAACGGTGACACGCACCGGGCACCATTCCCGGAAAGAGCACCTGAATGTTTGCTTCGATAACCTCTTCGAGTAGTACGAAGCGAGTGGCGGAAGCGCCAACCGGAACTAACCGTGGTACGACTGACGGCACCTTGATTCGGACAAACCGAGATTCTTCGCGTCTTTTACGCCCGATGAGCTTTACGTCCTTCGGCGCGTGAACCATCAAAACGATATTGACGCTCAGCGGCGAGATGTAAGGAAACGGGTGACTCGGATCGACCGCCAGCGGCGTCAAAATCGGATAGACCTTTTCCAGGAAGTAGTCTTTGAGACTCTCTTTTTCCTGGCGCGAAAGCGCATCGTATTGAACCAGCGAAATACCAGCAGCTTGTAGTTGCGGCAGTATCTCTTCGCGTAAACACCGAGCCTGCTCGTTGATAAGCAGGAGCACTCGCTCACGCGCTCTTCTCAATTGTTCCGCCGGGGTCAACCCGTCATGCGAAATGATATTTGCGTCTTCCAACTCTTCTTTCAGACCGGACACGCGAATCATGAAAAACTCGTCCAGGTTCGAAGAGAAAATCGAAAGAAATTTGAGCCGCTCGAGTAGCGGGTTGCCCTCATCAAGCGCCTCTTCCATAATGCGCGCGTGAAACTCGAGGAGACTCAGTTCGCGGTTAAAGAAGAATTGCGAACGTGATGGGACCGCGCCGATCTCAGCGGGTCTGGGGAACTCATGAATTTTTGTTTTTACGACTGTAGACATAGCTTCTGATATCAGTTCTCGACATTAGATTGCTGACATAGGGAGAGCTTGCCCTTGCGGGGCTAACTGGCAAGCTTCGTTCCATCCGGGAGTACGAGGGCTCATGTACGGTAAGAGTTGCTCATTTAAAGGTTTAGCTATTCTGTTGCGAAACAGGTTCAAATCTGCTGTGTATGGAATTGAGCCGTAGTTCACCGGATCAGTCCGTGGCATCCGTGCTCAGGGTTTTTGCAACCAATGCAGACCGGTTGCGTGAACTTAGCCACGTTGCTTTCGTGGAAAAAATTACTGTTTGAGAGTGTGTTTCAACTGTGGGGTTTGTTTGACACCCCAAAAAATCGTGTGGTAACCTCGGTGTGATTTTGGCTCCTTGTCAGCGAGTCCTGCAGTCCAAGTCATAGAGGAGTCATTAGATACCGCACAACTTGAGGAGTAAGACGATTTGATTTCAACGAGCTTTCCTCGTATGAAGGCCTGTGTGGCTTTACTAATGGCGCTCGTCGCTTCGGCGGCCACCGCAGTCGCTCAGATTCCTGTAGCGTCATCTGCACGAACAATTCCCACTCAAGTTGAGCAGTCGGAAGGTCGTATTTCGCAGATCATGACGCGTGCGGAAGATCACTTCCGCAGAGGCAAGCTCAACCTCGAAGACAATAAGCGTGAACAGGCTCGCGAAGAGTTTGATAAAGCGATCGATTCGATTCTCGAATCGGGCTTCGATGTACGCGCGAGTCAACGCTTGCAGACCTACTACCTCGAACTCGTTGAGCGCATCTATCGCGAGGAAGTTCCAGTCCAGCTTCCGACGGCTCCAGTAAACACGCAACTCGTTGCTCAGAACACGCAGACGCAGGATCCAAAGCCAGTGCTCGCTCAGCAGGTTGGGTTTCGCGATCAGAAGTTTGAGCCTTCGCCCCTCGATGAGTTAAGCAAGCTCGTTCTTACCGAGAATGAAAAGCAAGTTTCGGGTGAAGACTTGCTCGCCCTCGAGCAGGCACAAAAGAACGTCAACTTTACTTTCACTCTTAATCCCTTAATTCAGCAATACATCAATTACTACCAGTCGCGCGGTCGGTCGACGATGGAAAACGGACTGCGCCGCTCAGGCCAGTACATGAGACTCGCGCGAAAGATCTTCGCCGAGGAAGGTGTGCCGCTCGATGTTACGTGGCTGGGCCAGGTCGAGAGCGCGTGGAAACCGAAAGCGGTGTCGTGGGCATCAGCGTCGGGATTGTGGCAGTTCATTCCGAGCACTGGCCGCATGTACGGCTTGCGCCAGAATGCATACATCGACGAGCGGAATAGTTACGAACAAGCGACTCGCGCTTCGGCTCGTCACCTAAAAGATCTCGCCAGACGTTATAACGGTAACTGGGAACTGGCGATGGCCGCGTACAACACCGGCGCCGGAAATATCGACCGCGCCATCTCGCGTGCAGGCACTGCCAACTTCTGGATGATTTATCCATACATCGCGCAGGAAACACGTAACTACGTGCCCAACATCCTCGCCGTGATTCTGATCGCAAAGAATCCTGAGAAGTATGGTTTCAAGGGAGTCAAGCCTGATTCGCCGATGTCCTACGACGTCGTTCAGGTTCCGACCGCGACCAGCTTGCAGCTCGTGGCCGATGCTACAGATACGAGCGTCGATCACATTCGTGGTTTGAATCCGGAGTTGAAGCGCGACGTCACGCCACGTGGCGACACGTACAACGTGCGCATACCGGCAGGTCGTGCAAAACAGTTTGCTTCTTTGATCCAGCGAATTTCGGCAGACAAGCGTGAAACGGCGAGATTGATTTCAGTCGCTCCAGGCGAAGATTGGCAGAGCGTTGCGAATCGCACCGGCATCAATGTCGCGCAGCTTCAGTCATGGAACAATGGTGTCGAGCTGAAAGGCGCGACCAAGCTTGTTGCGCCGAACAGCAGCGTCAAACTCACCCGCTGGTTGCGATCGTCGACAACGGCAACGAAGACTGCCGACGCTGCTGCGCCCGCCGGAATCAACAAAGTTCGCGCTCGCAAGGGCGACACCATTGCGAGTATCGCAGCCGCGCGCAACCTCGATGCTAACGACGTAGCGCGTTTGAACGGAATTCCGGCCAACTCTGAATTGAAGGCTGGGCAGGAAGTTAAAATCCCATCGACAGCGACTGCACCCTCTCGGCGTCGCTAATCGCAGCTATTTTAATTACAGGGTGAAGACGCAAAGTGATTTACTTTGCGTCTTCGCCTCTCAATTTCAAAATAGGAGCCGCCTCACATGCTCTTCAGAACACTCTCCGCAGCTGTCTATGGTATCGACGCTGATCTCGTCGATATAGAAGTCGACTTAACTCCACTTCGTAGTGAAGCCGATCAGGCGCCGCCAGTCACGATTGTCGGCCTTCCTGACGCCGCCGTCCGCGAATCGCGCGAACGCATTCGTGCCGCAATTCAAAACTGCGGTTATTTCTTTCCTTTTCAGAAGACCACGATCAATCTCGCTCCGGCGGACGTTCGCAAAGAGGGCGCGAGTTTCGACCTGCCAATCGCCCTCGGCATACTGGGCGCGAACGGCGAACTCGCCGAGGCCGAAAACCTGATTCACGTGCTCTGCGTTGGTGAGCTTTCCCTCGACGGGCGGGTGCGTCCGATTAAGGGTGCATTGCC
>DAIOGT010000027.1:0-5732 GCA_036745095.1 Pyrinomonadaceae bacterium | reverse complement strand
GCGTTGGTGAGCTTTCCCTCGACGGGCGGGTGCGTCCGATTAAGGGTGCATTGCCAATCGCAATGCTGGCGCGTGAAAGTTCGATTCAGCACCTGCTTCTTCCGGAAGAAAACGCGACGGAAGCAGCAGTGGTCTCTGCAGTGAATGTTTATCCCGTCGCCGATTTGCGCAGTGCGGTGAGTCTGGTTGAGCAGTTACGCTCGTCGTCGCCGCCACAGCCGATGAAGATTGACGTCGAAGAAATACTAAGACGAACGGGACACTACACAGTCGATTTCAAGGAAGTTCGTGGGCAAATGTCAGCGAAGCGAGCCCTCGAGATCGCGGTTGCGGGCGCGCACAATATCCTTCTTATTGGTCCGCCTGGGTCAGGCAAGACGATGCTGGCCAAACGGTTGCCGACAATCATGCCACCCCTCGAATTCGATGCCGCGCTCGAGTTAACAAAGATTCACTCTGTGGCCGGAATGACTGGACGCGCAGGACTCGTTACCGAGCGTCCTTTTCGATCACCACATCACACGATCAGCGATGCGGGTTTGATTGGTGGCGGAACTGTCCCGCGTCCGGGTGAAGTCTCGCTTGCGCATCACGGCGTGCTCTTCCTCGACGAGTTGCCGGAGTTTGATCGGAGCGTCCTGGAAGTGTTGCGCCAACCGCTCGAAGATCAGCAGGTCACGATCAGTCGGGCCTCGATGTCGTTGACGTTTCCCGCTTCTTTTGTACTGGCAGCGGCGATGAATCCGTGCGCGTGCGGCTTCTGGAATGATCCGACGCGCGAGTGTCGTTGTTCGCCGGCACAGATTGAGCGTTATGTGGGTAAGATTTCCGGACCACTGCTGGACCGAATCGACATTCACATCGACGTGCCCGCCGTGAAGTTTCGTGAGTTGCGGGGCGACGCGCCTCCCGAAACCGACAGTTCCACTGTGATTCGCCAGCGCGTGATCAAAGCACGCGAGCGACAACATCGTCGCTTCGCAGGCGAAAAGATCTTTTCGAACGCGGCCATGACGCCGCGTATGATCCGGGCCCACTGCCAAATCGATTCGCAGAGCGAAAAGATGCTCGAGAACGCTATGCGCCGCCTCGGCTTGTCGGCACGAGCCTACGATCGCATTCTCAAAGTGAGCCGGACGATTGCAGACCTCGAGGGCTCGGACGCGATCAACGCGAATCATGTCTCGGAAGCTGTGGGTTATCGTTCACTTGACCGCACATACTGGACGTGATCCGCTCGCACACTCTCCGCTTGTCAGCACGACGCGTATCACCTATCCTGCAACCCAGCCGTACAAAAGTATTGATTCGGCTGGGAAAATCACTATTTTTAGGGTCGGGTAAGGCAACGACGCGCGTGAAGCGCAGCATCACAGCCGCGTTTGAGGGCATTGGACCTCCGCTACGCATCCCCACGCGGGCATCCAGAGGAAACAGTGCTGCTCCCTTGAAACTCGCGGAAGCGTGAGATTCGTGCCAATCAAGCCGGAACTTGTGAGATTTCTTCCCGGCTTGCCCGACTGGACGAGCACGTGACCGCAGCCGAAACCGAGACACCGCAAACTACAGATTATGAGCTGGCGCAGAAAGCCGCCAATGGCGACATGGGAGCTTTCGAGCAGCTTTACCAGCGTCACAATCGCCGCGTGTACTCGCTCTGTTTGAGGATGACGGGAAACGTCTCGGAGGCTGAAGATCTCGCACAGGAGGTCTTCATTCAGCTCTTTCGAAAAATTGGTAGTTTCCGTGGCGAGTCCGCCTTTACTACATGGCTGCACCGGTTGACGGTTAATCAGGTGCTCATGCACTTCCGCAAACGCGGCGTGCGCATGGAACAGACCACTGAAGACGGCGAAACGCCGACTCAGATAGTAAAAGGCACCGAAAACCCGAACTCCATGCCCGTAGTTGACCGGATAGCGCTTGATAAGGCTATCGCTCAACTCCCGCCCGGTTACCGGACGGTATTCACCCTTCACGACATCGAGGGGCATGAACACGAGGAAATTGCCAGGATGCTTGGGTGTTCAGTAGGAACGTCGAAGTCGCAGCTGCATAAAGCCAGAATGAAATTGCGCGGGCTTTTGAGGCAACAGAAATCCGAGGAATAGCCTCGAAGCTATGAGCCAGCGAATTAGTTTGTCAAAATGCCGGGCTTCAACGCAGTCTTCCCTTGATTGATGACAACCGGAATTAGGTTCTGTCAAAGACAGTTTCAATTCGATTTGTGTGCGCATTTTATGAGACAGAACGAAGGTGATAAGCAATGAACTGCGAAACTTGTCAGGAACTCATCCACGATCTGGTTGATGGATCGATTACTCAATCGGATGAGTTCACTCTCAATACGCATCTGACAGAGTGTTTGGATTGCGATAGCGTGCGTCAGGATCTGGCGTCAATCGTCAGCTTTTGCCGCACACAGCGGGGCCAGTATGAGGCGCCGCCAAACGAAAAGGCCTTGTGGCTGCGCATACGCAATACTATTGAGGCAGAAATCCCCAGCCGGGTCACCACGAACACAGAACATAATCGTTCATTCCTTAGTCGCTGGATGGGACGCAGTTGGGAACTTTCGCTGCCGCAATTAGCAGCATCTGCCATCGCGATCGTGTTGTTCGTGTCGCTGACGACTGTGGTCGGATTGCGTCGCTGGGGTGGTTATGGCGTGCCGCTGTCGGCGCCCCCAGCCGAAGCTTCGAATCTAAGCGCTCGTTTCTCGCAGCGCCGCCAGGTGATTGATTACTGGAACCAGCGCGTCGAACTCAACAAGGCTCGGTGGAGTGTAGAGATGCGCGAGACTTTCGAACGCAACATGAAAGTCATAGACCAGGCAGTTGTTGATTCAATGAACGAACTGCAACGTAATCCGCATGACGAAGTTTCCGAACAGATGCTCAACGAGTCGCTGAACGACAAGCTGGCGTTGTTGAAAGAGTTTTCTGATTTGTAAATAGTTTGTCTTGATTAAAAGCCCCACAGTAATGAAAACCAGATTTTTAACCAGGCGCCCGTCAGTTCGCGCCGGTTTTTTTGCCATCGGCGCTCTCCTCGCATTGACGTCTCTGCCCTCGGTTCAGGCGCAACAACAACTTTCCAAACGTTACCCAGTCGGAAAGAATGTTCGCATCGAGTTGAGGAATATCTCGGGCACGATCGTGGTTGAGTCGTGGAACAAAGACGAGATCCGTCTTTCCGCGACGATTGAATCAAAGGGAACGCATATCACGCCGCGACACCTAAACGACAGTCTTGTAGTTGACGTGATTAGCGACAATCGCGGCAAAGGCGATATCGGCGACATCAACTTCAAGCTACAGGTCCCGGTAAATTCATCCGTCGATCTGGAAACGAAACGCGGCAATATCAGCGTGACGAACATTCGCAGTGGCCTGGTGCGTGCGCGTGTCTCTTTGGAAGGTGATATCGAGTTATCGAATGTCACTGCCTCTCAGGTGATCGCGCAGAATGTTACCGGCAACATATTTTTCGACGGTGAGTTTTCGCGCGGCGGCACCTACGAGTTTAAATCAAACAAGGGCGACATCACGATCCGCATTCCCGGCAACTCCGACTTTCGTTTAGAGGCTGCGTCACAGGCGCGCCGGATTGCGTTGAACGACTTTTGGAACAACAAATTCAAGACGCAGGACGGAAGGAAGATTGTGGGCGACGTCGGCGATGGTCGGTCGTCTGTGTCGATCATCAACTTCAGCGGTCAGATTACTTTCCTGCGAAGATAAGCTTCGCACTTTAATGGCAAGTTTTTGATTTCGGACGTTGCGACAAAGGCAACGTCCTTTTTTTGTTTTCGAATACAGCAAACGACGCTACTATGCATGCGATGGCCAAATTGAAAGTGCTTCTCTTAATTTCGCTGCTGTTTAGTTGTGCTGGTCCCGCCTTCTCCCAAAAAGCAGTCGTCCCTGACATACAGCTTCTGACGCGTACCTCAACGCGACGCGAGACTCGTCATTTCTCTTACGGCGGCACGGTAACTTTGATTGCGGCGCCGCGCGGCTCAGTGACAATTGAAGGATGGCCGCGCAATGAAGTTGAGGTGACCGCCAACATCGAGTTGCAAGGTCCGACCGAAGCAGACCTGGACCAGCTCGCTAAAGTGAACAATTTTGTATTTGACGAAGATTTGAATCACTTGAGCATACTCACGACCGGCACACACGATCGAGCATTCATGAAGCGGTCCGCGAAAAACTTTCCGAAAAAGCTGCTGAATCTGCCGTGGAAGATCGACTATCGGGTGCGTGTTCCCGTCAATACAGATCTTGAGGTAAATGCGGGTCATGGCACCGTGAAGCTTTCGGCTGTTGAAGGTGCGATGCGCGTGAGTGCGACTGAGAGTGACACTGCGTTGTTGCTCACTGGCGGCGTTGTATCAACTACAGTGACCGCGGGTTCGATAACGTTGACGATCCCTGCGCGAAGCTGGCGTGGTGGTGGCGCGGATCTTCGCATTGCCTCGGGAACGATTAACGTGGATCTGCAGCCGGGATTCAGTGGCGACATTGATGCCGAGATTTTACGCACCGGCAAGATCGTCAACACTTACGAAGGTCTCGCTTCGCGCGAGAAACCCGGCATCACGGAACGCATCGTGCGCGCCCGGGCGGGCGCCGGCGGCGCGTACTTCAAATTCACGGTCGGCGATGGAACTGTGAACATCCGCCGCGTCGTGCAATAAAACATCACGTGAATCCTGTTACATCTCGAAATCCTGTAAAATGCGTTTTTCGTTCACAACATGAGCATCAAGTCCGATAAATGGATTCGCAAGATGGCGCACGAGTACGGGATGATCGAACCGTACGAGCCGGGCCAAATTAAGGTTGTCGAGGGCAAGAGAATCGTCTCTTATGGCACGTCGAGTTATGGCTACGACATCCGTTGTGCTGACGAGTTCAAACTCTTCACAAACATCAATAGCACGATCGTCGATCCAAAAGAGTTTGATGAGAACAACTTCGTCGATGTGAGAGGCGAATCGGTGATAATTCCACCGAATAGTTTCGCGCTCGCACGCACGGTCGAATACTTCCGCATCCCTCGGAACGTCCTCACCATCTGTCTCGGTAAAAGCACCTATGCGCGCTGCGGGATTCTGGTAAACGTGACACCCTTCGAGCCCGAATGGGAAGGCTATGTCACCCTTGAGTTCTCAAACACCACGCCACTGCCGGCCAAGATCTACGCTAACGAAGGTGTCGCCCAGGTTGTCTTCTTCGAATCCGACGACGTCTGCGAAACGTCCTACAAGGATCGCGGCGGCAAGTACCAGGGCCAACGCGGCGTGACGCTGCCGAAGATGTAAAGATCAATGCCAGCCAATCTGACCGTTCTTCGCTTCAAACAACTCGATCCGTTGTCGGTGCTGCCAAAGCGAGGCAGTGCGCGCGCGGCCGGGTTGGATATGTGTTGTATCGACGACGTGAAGATCCCGCCGAAGCAAAGGGTCACTGCGAGGACGGGGCTTGCGGTGGCGATACCACCCGGGTTCTATGGGCGCGTGGCGCCGCGATCGGGATTAGCGGCGAAGAATGGACTCGATGTGCTTGCGGGCGTCATCGACTCAGATTACCGAGGTGAGATCTGTTGTGTGCTCTACAACACGGGCGACGAACCCATAAACCTGCCTGCCGGAAGTAAGATTTGCCAGCTCATAATCGAACAGATCATCACGCCTGAAGCCGCATGGGCCACAGACCTTGACGACA
>DAIOGT010000026.1:0-36335 GCA_036745095.1 Pyrinomonadaceae bacterium | reverse complement strand
CCGTTAATCGCGATCACGGGAATATCGTACTTATATTTCCTGAGCAGTTCCTCGTCAGATTCGATGTTCACCTCTTCCAGTGTGAATTGATCGTCGCAACCGGCGCTCCTGATCGACGCCTTCGCTTTGTCACAGAGATGACACCCGGGACGCGAATAAACGATTACATGGGGTTTTGACATCGATACTTCTTGCCAGCCAATCAGGAAATTATGTATAAATAGCGCCGCCGACCATATTATATTTTGTTTTGTTAGGTGCGGCGCTCTTCATGTTTAAGCTAATAATTCGTTTTACTGCGCAGAGAGGAATCCCTGTTCAAGGTGAACTTGTGTAGTTACCCTCTGTAAGTAAAGTCGAAGTGTACCCGCGGAAGTTCGCAACACCTGGCAATTCGGAATTGATTCGACGGAGGTCTGGACTTGGATAGTCAAGCCGATCAATTGTCCGCCCCGAGTGTAAGTGCGGCGCCACCGCGCGCCGCGACGCCGGCAAAACCCGCGGCTCCTGCTGCCGCGGTGGAAACGAGTTCCGATCCTCCTGTGAACAAGATGCGCCGCCGCATCGTGTGGGCTACCGTCGTCGGCGCACTCACAACATTCTTTCTCATGTTCGTGCGGTTCTTCCTGCCGCGATCCATTCTTGAACCGTCACCCCTATTCAGAATTGGTGCCCCAGCCGATTACGCGCTCGGCGTCGATACGAAGTGGCAGCAGCAGTATCGAATCTGGGTCACGCGCACCTCGGATCGTTTGTTCGTGATTTACGCGGTCTGCACGCACCTCGGTTGCACGCCCGACTGGAAGGCAAGCGAAAACAAATTCAAATGTCCATGCCATGGCAGTGGCTACGACAGCGAAGGAATTAACTTCGAAGGCCCGGCTCCACGACCGATGGACCGCGCCAAAGTGGAGCTCGACGCGGAGGGCCAGATCGTGGTCGATATCGGCACGCTCTACAAATGGCCTAAGGGCGAACCCACTGAGTTTGACGAAGAGGGAGCATACATCAGGGTGTAAAACGGATGGATACTGATCCCAAAGACACAAAACAACTGCCGAGCGGAGAAGAAGGCAGGCAAACGTTCCTCGAACGAGTGAAGCAGGGCGGCGGCGCGCTTAAAGACCGCGCGATTGACGAAGCTAAAGAGTATAAGGATCCGCAGGATACGCAGCTCTGGAAATCGATCTTCCGCGTTTCGCACGATCGCTCCGATCCGCGCAACCGCTCACTCGCGATTCTTTCAAACGTCTTCCTGCACCTGCATCCGGCGAAGATCAATCGCGACGCCGTGCGATACCCGTTCACGTGGGGAATGGGCGGAATCACGTTCTACCTGTTCATCGTGCTGACCTTTACCGGCGTGTTGTTGATGTTTTATTACCATCCGACAAAAGCCGACGCTTTTCGCGACATTCTTTATCTCGAACACGACGTGCCGTTCGGCAAGCTCCTGCGCAACATGCACCGTTGGGCGGCGCACTTGATGGTTATCACGACCTGGCTACACATGTTTCGCGTCGTCCTGACTGGTTCATACAAGCGGCCGCGCGAGTTTAACTGGTGCGTTGGTGTCGTGTTGCTCGTGTTGACGCTTTTGTTGTCGTTCACGGGATACCTTCTGCCTGACGACCAACTCGGTTTCTGGGCGGTAACGGTGGGAACAAACATGGCGCGCGCAACGCCGATGCTCGGTCACGACGGGCCTTTCGGCCCGCAACTCGGAATGACCGCGTACAACGATGTCCGTTTTGGATTGCTTGGGGGCTCGATCGTAGATGCGAATGCGTTGTTGCGTTCATACATCTGGCACTGTATCGGCATTCCTTTGGTTGCGTCGATCTTCATGGCCGTACACTTCTGGCGCATTCGAAAAGACGGAGGTATTTCGGGTCCGTCGCCCGTGATACTCGAGTCGGAAATGAAATCGGTAGCTAAGAAGAAGTAATGAAGAGATACATCAACAAGTGGACGATCTGGGGCGCGCTGCTGGTTATCGCCGGTATCTGGGCGTTGAATGTCCATGACTGGTACCAGCTATGGAAGATCTCGTCGGCGCCGGACAACATACCGATCGTGGGGATGCTTTTTCTGGTGCCATTCTTTACCTGGCTCGGAATCAAGCAGGCCGTGGCGAACGATCGTTTGATCGAGGAGCTTGAAGCCGATCCCAAGCTGGCAAAGACGCATCACCGGAAGGTGGAACCGTGGCGGCCCGGTTGGGCGCGTGAAATTCACGTGTGGCCTTATCTCGTCCGGGTCGAGTTTCTGGCCACTGTGATCGTCACAGTGATCCTGTTTGTCTGGTCGATCACCCTCAACGCGCCGCTTGAAGAACCAGCCAATCCGAACCTGACGATGAACCCATCAAAGGCGCCGTGGTACTTCCTCGGTCTCCAGGAGATGCTGGTCTACTTCGATCCGTGGATCGCGGGCGTGGTGATGCCGTCGATCATCATGGTCGGATTGATGGTCTTTCCGTACGTCGATTCAAACCCGCTCGGAAATGGATATTACACACTCAGGCAGCGTCGCTTCGCGCTGTGGATGTTTGGCGCCGGTTTCCTGCAGTGGATTCTCTTGATCGTAATCGGCACGTTTATTCGCGGTCCGGGCTGGATCTGGTTCTGGCCGGGACAGACGTGGGACCACAACGCAGTCGTGTTTGATAAGAACGTCGACCTGCACGACATTCTCGCACAAAAATTGGGTTTGAGTTTCCTGGCCACGAACCCCGGAAAATTCATCTTCGGTTTCATCGTGGTCAGCGGGTTCTTCGTGCTTGGCGCACTGTTTTTCCACTGGCTGATGACGGTTGATTTCAAGAGGCTTTCGCTCAGGCCGCTGCGGCTCTTTCCGAAGAAAGAGTTTGAGCAGAAAATTCTGGCGCGCACGAGCCTGCTGCAATACCTGACATTCCAGTTTTTTGCGGTGAGTGTGCTACTCGCGTTGCCGGTAAAACTTTTTCTGCGGCTCGTTTTCACGATCAAGTATGTATGGGTGACTCCCTGGTTCAATATCTGAGTGAGGTGGAGGAGCGATCATAGTGGCTGATTCACCGCGGCCGGGCGAATCTTTAGTTAAGAGAGAGCCGGACTTACCTTCAGAAGATCCAATCGTCAGTAGCTCCACGAGCGGCTGGATGCTGGTCAGCGCTTTGCTGTTGACGCTTTCAATCGCATGGGCGCTTTGGGACGAAGCGTTTGGCCAGCGTCCGTGGAAGGGAATGCAGCGAGAGTTTGTCGCACGCTACACGCGCTATCTCGACAGCATTAAAGCGAACGCGGGCAAGAGCGAGGCTGAAATCAAGGAGTCTGCTGAGTACCAGCAACTCGACGCAGCAGCGACCTCGGCTCGCGAAGCCATCCAGCCGGAATTTGTCGAGCTCGACACCAACGTCAAGCGTATCCAGAAGAAACTCGACGCGATCACCGATCCTTTTCAAAACCAGCGCGGGCGTCTCACCGTCATCAACTACAACGTAGAGACAGCGGAAGGGGCTGCGAAGGAGCGTTATCGTCGCGAGGCGGAAGAAAAGCGTAAGGAAATTGTTGAAGTTGAGCTGCCCACCGACAACGGCACGACAGAGACGAAACAGTTCAATTACGCTCAGCTTGAACAGTTTTACGACTCGTTACGGGACGAAAAAGCGCGGTTTCTTGGAAAACAAGCCGAGCTTCTTAAAACGCCATCGGAGCTAGCGAAAAAACGCGACGACTATCTGAAGAACCAACTGATCGGATTAGGACCTGCCGCAATTGAGGGCATTAAAAACAAGATCTCGAACTACGACTATTCGATCCTCGGTCACCAGATCAGCGTTGGAGCGTACGAAATCGTCGATCGCTGCGAAGTGTGTCACGCGGGAATACGAGAGCCAGTCAACATTAAGGCATCCGACATGGCGCCGGATGGACCAGGCAAAGAGCCTGACAGTTATGCGCGTGCTTTTGTCAGCCATCCAAACCGTGAAATCCTACAGATTCACAATCCCGAGAAGTTTGGTTGCTCGAGTTGTCACTGGGGTAATGGCCGCGCCACTACCACGAATACCAAGGGACACGGTCGCCATCGCTTCTGGTTGTGGCCCATGTTTGAGAAAGAGAACACCGAAGCCGGCTGCCAGCAGTGTCACGCGCGCGATCGTGTGACTCAGGGCGCGGAAGTGCTCAATCTCGGACGCGACCTGTTCACCGAACGCGGCTGCGTGGGTTGTCATCGTTACGAAGGCTTCGATCGCGAGACCGATGCGCTGGCTGGTACCCGCCAGACCATTGGACAACTCGACGATCAGATTAGAGCGAACGAAAAACAGATCCGTGAAGACACGGCGGCTTCAGCAAGCGTTGAAGACGAAGCCGACGTGAAGAAGCTTTTGGCCCACGCCGAAAGCCTTCGTGTCACCAACAGTTTGCTTGAAGCAAGACGCGATCAGTTGAACCTGCAGGCCAAATACCTGATGCAGGACCAGAAGAAAGTCGGACCAAACCTTAAGGATGTTCGCGTCAAGCTTCGCAAAGAATGGGTGCCCATTTGGCTGAACGATCCGCAGGGTTTCCGTCCTGGAACGAAGATGCCGACCTTCTGGCGCTTCTCGCAGCCTAAGGAAAAGAGCGGCGACATGCGCGACAAGGATCATCAACAACAGATCCAGGCCATTGCCGCCTATCTCTGGCAGGAAAGTTTCGATACAAAGCTGCCGGCGCAAAACCGTGGCGACGCCGCCAAAGGCAAACAGCTTTTTGAAACTCGAGGCTGTCTCGCGTGTCACTCGCTTGGAGACGGCGACACGAAGCTGGGTGGAGACTTCGCCGCCAACCTGCAACGTGTCGGTGAAAAGGCCAATTTTGATTACATCGTGCGGTGGATCTACAACCCGCGCGATCGCGTTGCACCTTACTGTCCAACTGAAAAACGCGATCTGACTCACGAAGATTACGCAAAGAAAGGCTTGCCGTTCGTCTTCGATACTGAACTGCACTCGCGCTGCCCGAATGATGGCGCTGAACTGCAAGTTCAGAACATGACGGTAATGCCAAACTTCCGTCTCTCCGAATCAGACGCACGCGACGTCGCGACTTATCTCTTCTCGCTCTCAGGGACACCGAGTTATCAGGCGGCGAACTTCATGGACGACGCGAACCTGAAAGAGGAAGGCCGCAAGCTGATCAAGCTGTATGGCTGCGCCGGTTGTCACGAGATCAAAGGGTTCGAAGAGGAGCAGCGGATCGGCAAAGAGTTGACGGTTGAAGGCGCGACCCCGATCGAGCGTCTGGACTTCGCGCTGCAGACGCATCATGCAGAAAAGGGTGAAGACCCGCTGCATTTACGGCCAGACGACAAAGAGCATAAGCCCTGGTACAACCACAAAGGGTTCTTTGAACGAAAGATCGAAGAGCCTTCGATTTACGACGTCGGCAAGGAGAAGGATCAAAAGGATAAGTTGAAAATGCCTGAGCCGTATATGACCACGGAATGGCGTACGGCACTTACAACTTTTCTTTTGGGCAGTGTTGGAGCCGAGGGCTCAAACGTTCCCACGACGCTCTTCTACACGCCACAGGATCAGCGCCGTCAGGATGTCCAGAACGGCTGGTGGGTGATCAAGAAGTACAACTGCATGGGCTGTCATGAGATACAGGTCGGACAGCGCTCCGTTGTGCAGGACCTGCCGTTCTACCAGACACCGGAAGGCAAGGATTTGTTGCCACCGCGTTTGACCAGTGAAGGCGCGCGAGTCGACCCCACGTGGCTGCTGAAGTTTTTGAGCGATCCGTCGTTGAGTGGTGAGAAAACTCCGGCGCAGCAACAACAAATCAGTGCGCTGGCAGGCGCGAGTCCGACGCCGCAAGCTTCGCCGCAGGCGTCAGGTTCGCCTCAGGCGCAAACGGCCGCGGCAAACGGACAGTTGAGATTACATCCGCAGCCGGGAATGGATCGCAATGGCGTGCGTCCGTACCTGAGTTTCAGGATGCCGACGTTTAACTTTTCGCCGAACGAGTTGCAGGTCCTGGTGCGCTTCTTCATGGCCATGTCAGGCCAGCAGGATCCGTACATCAAGGAGCCGATGAGGCCGTTGACGGCAACAGAACGTCAGGTTGCGCGCGAGATGTTTACGTCGGGAACGCCGTGTTTGAAGTGTCACATCACCGGCGATCCGGCTCGCGACGCGAAGGCGATCGCGCCAAACTTCCTTTTGGCAGCCGAGCGCCTGAAACCCGATTGGACGTTCAGATGGCTATTGGACCCGGCGCAGATTAGTCCGGGAACCGCGATGCCGAGCGGCCTATTTCGTCGAGAAGGTGAGCGTTGGGTAGTCAATCTCGCTCAGCCACCAGTGAGCGCGACGAATTACCACGACGATCATGCGCGTTTGCTGGTGCGCTACATGTTCCTGTTGAGTCCGGACGAGCAGCGCGCGCTGCTCACGACGGGCCCTGCAACAACGGCGCTGCCGACCGCGGCCACGACACAGCATCACGCGCGCGCAAAGAAGAAACGGAGATCCAATCACGTGCGGAGTCGCCAGCGCGCGGCTCTGGGAGCGTTGGCAGCGCGGATTATCCGCGGGATCTGAGTTTCAATTTAGAGTTCAAACTTTAGTTTACGTTTGTGTGGCCCCCTAAGAATTGGGCGCGCATTCCGTGTTAACACGGCTTCCGTGCTACAGTTAATGCGAAAGTTATCCTAATTTGGAGGAGTTAATATGAATAAGCAGACAAAAGTCTGGCTTGTGTTATCGATTGCACTGTCTTTGTTAGCCCTCGGCTCAGCTTGCAGTGGTGATCCGGCCAGCAACACCGGCGGCGCCAATACAAACGCCACCGCCGACGCGGGTCCTTACAGCGGGCCAACCGGGACCATCAGCGGCGTGGTTTCCTTTAACGGCACGCCCCCGGCTCCAAAGAAGATCGACACGACGGCCGATCCCGTCTGCGGCCAGAAGAATCCGAATCTCATGACCGACGATACCATCGTCAAAGACGGTAAACTCGCCAACACATTTATCTACATCAAGGAAGGTAGCGTCGAAAACGGCAAGAAGATTGCTGAGTACAGCTGGCCGACGCCGGCACAGGCCGTCAGGCTGGACCAGAGTGGTTGCCACTACGTGCCACATGTGCTCGGCATCCAGGTCAATCAGAAACTCAGCATCACCAACAGCGACGCTACTCAGCACAACATTCACCCGACACCGAAGCTGAATCCAGAGTGGAACCAGACTCAGTCGGCGGGTCAGGGACCGATTGAGAAGACGTTCTCACGCCCTGAAGTGCTGATTCCGGTTAAGTGCAATCAGCACCCGTGGATGAAGGCGTACGTCGGCGTGTTGCGACATCCGCTCTACGCGGTGAGTAAAGACGACGGCACCTTCGAGATCACCGGCGTTCCCGCGGGCAGCTACACCGTAGTTGCGTGGAGAGAAGGCGGCGCAAACGGTGAAGAGAAGACGATGCAGGTGACAGTACCAGCGAATGGCGCCGGTAAGGCAGATTTTGCGTTCGGTGCTGCGTCTGCCAGCTCAGGCAAACCTTCGTTGCAGATGATGCCGGCGCTCGAGTTGCCGGGTATTCACAAGCACTAGGTCGATGTAGGCAAGTCTCACGCAAAACCTGCGCAGGCGCTGCGTGAGACTGCCTTTGTTATTACACATGAACCGGGGTCTTAACTTCTTCGCTATCTTCGTCGCTTGTGCGACGTTTTTCTTAATAATCGCCGGCGCCCTCGTCACTAGTAATGATGCGGGGCTCGCAACACCTGACTGGCCGCTCTCGAACGGACAGGTCTTTCCCGAGATGGTCGGTAACCTGTTCTGGGAACATGGTCACCGCATGGTCGCGACTACCGTCGGGATGTTGACGATAGTTTTGACGATCTACATCCTGCGAAAAGAGAAGAGAGACTGGGTGCGAAAGCTTGGCATCTTCGCGCTCCTTGCGGTAATAACGCAGGGATTGCTCGGCGGTTTGACTGTGAAGCTGATGCTGCCGCTCGCCGTTTCAACCGCGCACGCGACGCTCGCGCAACTCTTCTTTTGTACGACGGTGAGTATCGCGGTTTTTACGTCGAGAAGCTGGATGACAGCGACGCCGTTGCCCGAGGAGAAGGGAGTTTACCCGCTGCGTTACGTTTGCACGGCGGCTCTCGTCGCGATCTTCGTGCAACTGATCATCGGAGCCACGCTCCGTCACTCGGCCACGTGGGATCAGCATCTGCCGACGGAGTTGGTGCTGCTGCACATCGGCGGCGCGCTTGTTGTAACGGTAATGCTCGGGAAGGCTAGTATCTCGGTTTTGCGACGGCACAAGGATGTGAAGTTTCTGACGCGCCCGGCATTGATCGCGCTACTGCTTTTGGTGGTGCAGTTGTCGTTGGGGATTGCAGCTTATATCACGCGACTGGGTTCACCCAACGATCCGCAACCACTCAATCCGATGATTACGATCACGGTGGCGCATGTGGCGTGTGGCGCGCTCGTGTTTGTCAGCACGATCATTTTGACGCTGCGCGCGTATCGAGTGCTGCCGGCACGTGCTTATTCAGTTCAGAGTTCAAGCTTTAGCTTGTCCGCTGAGAACCGCAGCCTAAAGGCTGAACTCTAGACGTTTAAAATTTTTACGTAGGTACTGAATGGAAGAGTTTGCAATCGATTTGCGCAGTTCGGGTGTCGCGGTGGTCGAGCGGACGCCTTTGTCGGTCCGCGAGAGAGTCGCGGCTTACGCCGAACTGACCAAACCGCGAATCACGTTCCTGATCGTGCTGACATCCGCGGCCGGCTTTGCGCTCGCATCACCCGGCCCAATCGACTATGTCGCTATGCTGCGCGCATTGCTCGGCATCGCTCTTCTGTCTTCAGGAATTGCAACGCTAAACCAGTACGCGGAACGCGATCTCGATGGCCTGATGCGTCGCACCGCGAACCGTCCTTTACCCGCGGGCAAACTTGCGCCCTGGGAGGCACTCGCCTTTGGGGCCGGCATCACGATTCTCGCCGAGATTTATTTGCTCGTGCTCGTGAATCCGCTCAGCGCAGTGCTGGGTCTGACAGTGATCGCGGGCTATGTTTTTGCCTACACGCCGTTAAAAACGCGCACAACATTGTCCACGCTCGTGGGGGCTTTTCCTGGCGCAGTGCCACCGCTGATCGGCTGGACCGCGGCCCGCGGCACCATCAGTCTCGAAGGCTGGATACTTTTCGCCATTCTCTTTCTCTGGCAGTTCCCGCACTTTCTCGCAATCGCATGGATGTATCGCGAAGACTACAGCCGCGCCGGCATCCTGATGCTGCCGGTGGTTGAGCCGGACGGGCGCGTCACCGCGCAACAGATCGTCGTGTACACCCTGATGCTGTTACCCGTCAGTCTGCTGCCGACCGTGATGGGAATGTCAGGACGGGTTTACTTTGTGGGAGCAATCGTGCTCGGAATGCTCTTTCTCTACAGCAGTCTCCGAGCGGCATTTTCGATGTCACGGCAACACGCGCGTCGCTTGTTGCTGGCGTCAGTACTCTACTTGCCGCTTCTGTTTTTCTTGATGGTTTTGAATAGTAATTAGCCACGGATCAGAACTTATAAAAGGAGATGTAACCGATGGGACGAGTTCTTGCGGTTATTATCTGGATTATCACACTGCTCTCAGTGCTGATGTTCGTGAGCGGCAAGTGGTGGTTTCCAGCGGCTATTTCCGAGCATGCTCCCGCCCTCGATCGCCAGTTTTTGATCACGATAGTGGTCGTCGGAATTTCCTTCGCCGCCGCGCAGATCGGTCTTGGCTGGATGGTTTGGAAATATCGCGACACCGGCTCGAAAACTGATCGTGCCGTTTATTCGCACGGCAGCAATCGTCTCGAAATGCTGTGGACCGTCATCACCGCGATTGTTTTCATTACCCTCGGCGTGATGGGACAGAGCGTTTGGGCTGCGCTCCGGTTGCACGATGCGCCGCCAGGCTCCTACTCGGTTGAGGTAGTCGCGCAACAGTTTCAATGGAACTTCCACTACGCGGGCGGCGACAACAAGTTCGGACGCACCGACCCGCAGTTAATCGACGACGGCGCGCTGAACTTCGTTGGTCTTGATTCATCCGATCAAGCGTCGGCCGATGACTCCGTGACATCCACGCTCGTGATCCCGGTTAACCGTCCCGTTGAGTTGCGTCTACGATCCAAAGACGTGATTCACAACTTCTGGGTACCGCAACTGCGCTTCAAACAGGATCTGGTTCCGGGAATGGAGATCAAAGTCCACTTCACTGCAAACAGAGTAGGCAAGTACGAGCTGGCGTGCGCGGAGCTGTGCGGGCAGCTTCACTTCAAGATGAGGAGCTACATGCTCGTGCTGCCGGACGAAGAATTTCAGCCGCTACAGGCCATGCCGCAGGAGCAATTCCAGACAAAAGTTGGCGAGCTGCTGAACAAGTATCAATTACCGACCAATTAATAAAACGAATAGACCTTTATCCGAGAAACGATGACGAGGAGATGACAGATGTCATTTGAAACTCACGAGGGCGTGCACCGGCACCCGGCACCCACGGGCTTCATACGCAAGTACATCTTTAGCATTGATCACAAGGTCATAGGCATCCAGTACATCATGCTGGCGCTTGCCGCGGTAGTGGTTGGTATGGCCATGTCACTTCTCATGCGACTGAACTTGTCGTGGCCGGGTACAAAGTGGCCCATCCTGGCGACACTGTTTCCGACCGGTGCGCCCGAGGGTGTAATGACTCCGGAGTTTTACCTGTCGCTGGTGACGATGCACGGCACGATCATGGTGTTCTTCGTGCTCACCACCGCGCCACAGGGCGGTTTCGGCAACTACTTCCTGCCGATTCAAATCGGCGCCGAAGATATGGCGTTTCCGGTGCTGAACATGCTGTCGTTCTGGGTCACGCTGGTCGGCTTCATCGTCATCCTGATGGCGATCTTTGTCGAAGGTAATCAGGCAATTGGAGCGTGGTTCGCCGGACTTGGGCCATCGTTTAGTGGCGGCAGCGGGACGGTGGGACCAATCGGTGGCTGGACGGGTTACGCGCCGTTGAGTGCGCTCGGCAAGATCGCTGGTCCGGGCCAGGGCGCGGGTATGAACCTGTGGGTGATCAGCATTGCGATCTTCTGCGTCGGCTCGTTGCTCGGCGCATTGAACTTCATCACCACCCTCCTGAACATGCGCACCAAAGGCATGTCGCTGATGCGCATGCCGCTGACCTGCTGGGCATGGTTTACCACTGCGGTGCTGGCGCTGCTCTCGTTCCCGGTGCTGCTCGGCGGCGGCATTCTTTTGCTGCTTGATCGTATTGCCGGTACGAGCTTCTTTATTCCCAGCGGTCTCTATGTAAGCGGCATTCTTTCCGGTACAAACCCGAACTTCCCGCTGCACACCGGCGGCTCGCCGATACTCTGGCAGCACCTGTTCTGGTTCTTCGGACATCCTGAAGTCTACATCGCGATCCTGCCGGGCATGGGCGCGACGTCGCATATTCTCGCGACCTTTGCGCGCAAGCCGGTCTTCGGTTATCGCGCGATGGTGTTTGCGATCTTCGCTATCGGATTGCTGGGCTTCTTCGTGTGGGGCCACCACATGTTCATCAGCGGCATGAGCCCCTATTCAGCAATCGCATTTTCAGTGTTGACACTCTCGATTGGTGTGCCTTCTGCGGTGAAGACATTCAACTGGCTCGGCACGTTGTGGGGTGGTCGCATTCGCTTCACGGTGGCGATGCTGTTTGCACTCGGATTCGTTTCACTCTTTGTGGCGGGGGGAATCACGGGCCTGATACTCGGCCAGAGCTCACTCGATCTGCCGATGCACGACACTTACATCGTCGTCGCACACTTCCATCTCGTGATGGGCGTAGCATCGATCTTCGGCATGTTCGCGGCACTCTACTTCTGGTTTCCGAAAATGTTTGGGCGCTTCATGAGTGAGCGAATCGGCCGCATTCACTTCTGGCTCACGTTCGTCGGCGTCTACACGATCTTTGTGCCGATGCACGTTATGGGAATCGTCGGCATGCCGCGACGCTTTTCGAGTTTTGCTGAGTACGAGTTTTTAAGGAGTCTTGATCCGCTCGTCGTGCTCGTTTCCACCGCGGCAATCATCACGATCGCCGCGCAAGTTCTTTTCTACTTCAACGTCTTCTGGAGCATCTTCAAAGGTGAGAAGGCGGGCGACAATCCGTGGGACGCCACGACGCTGGAATGGACCACTGCGACGCCGCCGCCGCACGACAATTTCGCGGGTGTGTTGCCGACGGTGTATCACGGGCCATACGAGTTTGCAGTGCCGGGAGCGCCGAATGATTTTGTAATGCAAACGGATGTCTCCGCTGACGTACCAAGCGGTGATGGCCACAATGGTCACAAGCACTAAGAAAGTAACGAGCAGGGGGATTGGCTCCGGCGGAAATTTCCCGGGACCGAACGGTAAGAAGCCAGGCGGGAATGGGTGGCACGGCGGGGACCGATCGAAGCGCAAGTTTTCCCCCGCTACCTACCGGATCACGATGTGGGTCGTACTGGCTGCCATCGTGATGATGTTTGCGGCTCTTTCGAGTGTTTACATCATGTCGTCTGAGGAGCAACGGCGACCGATTTCGATGCCGTCGATGTTCATCGTTAGCACGGGTTTGATACTTGTCAGTAGTGGCACGTTTCATTGGGCCAAAAGATCTTTGCAAGCGGACCGGCCGCGCGCATACCTAAGGTGGTTACTGGCAACCCTCGGGCTCGGTCTCGGGTTTTTAGGTTCTCAGTTCGTCGGCTGGCGCGAACTCGCCAGAGCAGGCGTTTACTTCGCAGGTCATCCGCGCAGCACGTTCTTTTATCTCGCGACGGCGTTGCACGGTGCGCACCTCGTCGGCGGAATCGGTTTGGTCCTGTACCTCGTATTCCGGCGCCTGCGCCCAGGATGGCTGTTGCATGGTGAGAAGAATTCAACGTGGCACAGCGTCGTCGGACTTTACTGGCATACGATGGACGGCATTTGGGTTTGGCTGTTTTTGGTCTTACTGATCTTTAAGTAGAAAATTCGCGTCATCCGCGGCTCAACTTATGAACGTAGCAATAAAACCACAAGGTGTAATCGGCACACGTTATCGCATCGGCATGCTCGTGTCCCTGGCGTCGATCGTAATGTTGTTTACCTCGCTGAGCAGCGCCTACATCGTGCGTTCGGGACTCATGCAGGACTGGTTCCCGCTCGCAGTTCCGCGCGTCATGTTCGGCAGCACCGCGCTCATTTTGCTGAGCACTGTCTCGATCGAGATCGCGAGACGAAAACTCAAACAGAGTCTCGCCGATAGCTATTCGAGATACTTGCTGCTGACCAGTTTGCTCGGTCTCGGCTTTCTCGTTTCGCAGTTAATCGCGTGGCGACAACTAGCGCAGCAGGGAATTTATATCTCGAGCCATCCGCATAGCTCGTTTTTCTACCTGCTGACCGGCGCCCATGCGGTGCACGTCGCGGGTGGACTGCTGGCTCTCGGCTTCTTATGGCTCCGCTCGCGGCGGCCGGAATCGGACAAACCTGGCTGGACGATGAAGCGACAAGCGGTTGCAGATGCAGTTTCGATTTACTGGCATTTCATGGGCGCTCTTTGGATCTACCTATTCCTACTCCTTTTCCTTTGGAGGTGACAGGTGAGCACTGAAGCACGTGCGGGACATTTCCCGGCAGTGGATTGGGAAGGCGGGGCCTTTCCCTATCGCGTGGGCCATCGCAAGTTGGGAATGTGGCTGTTTATCGTTTCCGACTCGCTGACGTTTTCGGCGCTGCTGATTGGCTACAGCTATCTGCGCGCATCAAACGTCTGGCCGACTCCGTTTCCTTTTTACCCGAGCATCATCTTTTCGTCGGTCATGACTTTCTGCCTGCTGTCGTCGAGCTTGACGATGGTCTTTGGCGTCTCGGCATCAAGCAAAGGCGACAAAGCGAAGGCGAGGAAATGGATCCTCGCGACGATCGTCTTTGGCGTTGCTTTTATCGTGCTCCACTTGATCGAGTGGCAACACCTGATGCACCAGGGACTGCGGCCGCTCTACCTGCCCGAAAGTTGGGTGCAGGCATTTACGACTACTGACGGTCTTCCGCCGTCACCGCTATTCGGAGCGACTTTCTTCACCATCACCGGACTGCACATGTTTCACGTCGCCTCGGGCGCCGTTTATCTCGCCGTCGTGGCCGCGCGGATCAATAAACTGAAGCACGAAGACGTGGAGATCAGCGGCCTCTACTGGCACTTCGTCGATCTCGTTTGGATGTTTGTCTTCCCGTTAATCTACATCATGTCGGTTGACGTCGGTGGACACCTTGGTGGTGGGCACTAGTCATCAGTGGAGGGAACGTAATGACTGCGGACGCACATGCACACGTTGAGGAGCATTTTGCAGGCAGTAACAAGCTGTTCATCTCGATCTGGGTTTGGCTGGTAATCCTGACGCTGATCGAAATCTTCCTGGCTTACAGGCCGATGTCGCTGGTAATCATGCTGACGATTCTGCTTGGTCTGTCGATCATTAAAGCCGCCCTGATCATGGCCTACTTCATGCACCTGAAGTTTGAGCGGCTGAGCCTGATTCTCACAATTGTACCGATGCTCGTGGTTTGTATTATTCTTTTGTTTGCGTTTTTCCCCGACAGTTTTCGGTCGGCAGGGCTGCGGTACAAGTTTAAAGAGCAACCGCCAGTCGCGCCGCCGCCGTTGGAGGAGCCGTAATGAATTTGGGTTGGCGGCGAGTTTTAATTTTGGTTGTGTTCGCGGTGGCTGTGGTGCTGCTGGCAAACACCTACGCAGAGGCGCAATGTTCGATGTGCCGCGCTGCCCTGACAAGCGCCACCAACTCACGGTTCATTCGCAACTTCAATATCGGCGTGCTCGTGCTCCTCGTGCCGCCGGTGTCGATCTTCTGTTCCATCTTTATCGTGTTAAGAAAGTATAGAAGCCACTGAAACACGGATGAGTAGCGATAATCCCCTGGCTCTTGACGTTGAGAAACGCACGACGCGTGGGCGCGTGTGCCCGCAGTGTGGCGGCAAAATCATTCCTTCGAATCGCGCCGTCTACCAGTCAGGTGCGGATCCGACGGGATCGTTTCCGATGTGGCAGTGCGAACGATGTGGGTATGAAGAGATTGGCGAGCGGCGCAAGCCCGCGGGAAAGGCGAAGCATTAAGAGAATGTAAACCTGATGCGCAAAGAACTCGGACTGCTGAACATCATCTGCATACTCGTCGCGCTCGGCTTTCTGGGGATGGCGGTCGTCAGCGTCATCGCGTCCGGCGACTTTTTCACGATCGACAATCTTTTCATCATCAGCGTGGCCCTCCTGATGGCTTTAATGTTTGCCATCAATCCATTGATTTACCTTTATTCGGAAGGACGGTTGCGCCCGCCGTTCTCGAAAAAGGCCATCGCCGGGCCTGCGAGCGATGGCGAATGGGGCCAGCTTCGCTCGCAAGCTCCGCCACTGCTCGACGCCCGAGGCCGCGCAATGCCACCTGACGTCCGCGCGATGGTCGCAAGAATGGATAGCCACAAAGAAGTACAAAAGTCACAAAATGCGGTTTAATTGAATAGGCGTACAAATAATCAATTTGTGATTTTTGTGCCGTTTTGCGGCTAAATGAATCCTGACTACATCTCTTACCTGCCGCATCTTAACGCTTGCCTCAATGGCACGAGCGCGCTGCTCCTGTTGTCCGGTTACTCATTTATCAGGGCACGAAATGTCGCCGCACATCGCGCGTGCCAGATCGCGGCACTCGTCGTTTCGCTACTTTTTCTCACGTCTTATCTCTTCTATCACTACAACCATGGGACCACGCGCTTTCAGGGCACTGGCCTCGCGCGTCCGATCTATTTCACGATCCTGACAACGCACACGATCCTCGCCACCGCGATCGTCCCGCTTGTGGCGCTGACTTTTTATCGCGCTTTTCGCCAGGACTTTGTGCGACACCGGCGTATCGCGCGGATCACCCTCCCGCTCTGGCTCTACGTGTCGATCACGGGCGTGATCGTTTATCTTATGCTTTACCAGATCTATCCTTCCTGAGCGTTTTCGTTAATGAGTGGCAACGGCAATCATCCGGAGATAAAAGTGTCCGAAGCGCGTAAGCGCGTTCCCGGTTCGGGTCCGATTCTGATCCTCGCCGGGCTCTTCGTCGCTGCGACTTGTCTGGCCTGGTACTTCTCGTGGTTCGGTCGTGAGTTGTCTGACGCAGACATTTCGAAATACCTCGCTGACGAGAAGAACCCGCGACACGTACAGCACGCACTCGTGCAGATTCAACATCGCATGGAGCGCGGGGACGGGAGTGCGAAGCACTGGTACTCGCAGTTAGTCACGCTCAGTGGGAATCCGGAGACGGAGTTCCGATTGACGGTGGCGTGGCTGATGGGTTTCGACAACAGCTCGCCCGAGTTTCACAATGCGCTTTTGAAGTTGCTGCAGGATCAGGAGCCGATTGTACGACGCAATGCAGCCCTCGCCCTCGTGAGATTCAACGACAATAGCGGTCGTGAAGAGCTTGTGGCAGTGCTGAAGCCTTACGTGGTGAAAGCGCCTGTTGATGGGGTTTTGCTCAGTAGCATGAATGAAGGGACGACGATCGCTCGGCAGGCGATTCTGGCGCGAATTCAGCAGAGTGACGGGAACCTTGCGGGGTTGCGGTCTCCGTTGCCGGGACGTGTGAATAAGATCTTCAAACCGAATGGATCCCCCGTAACGCGAGACGAAGATTTAATCAGTCTGAATTCGGATGAGCAAAGTATTTGGGAAGCGTTGCGTGGCCTCGCCCTGGTCGGAACAAAAGACGATCTCGAACTCGTGAAGAGTTATGCAAACTCAACCGATGCTTCCACGCGCGTAAAAGAGCAGGCTAATCTAACCGCACAGGGAATTGAACGCAGATGACGCGGATTACGCAGGTGGTGCGGGCGGTGCATCCGGCAAGGTGATTCCGTGCACTGCTTCCCAGTCGTCGGTCGGCACCATCTCGATCGCGTCCCACGGACACCCATCGAGAAACGCCCCGTCAGGACCTTTGCTCGTGCACTTTTGGCAGCCGATACACAGGTAAGGATCCACTTCGATTCGTCCAAACGGAGGATGGTCCTCGTCAGGCACCCAGAACATGCAGGCTTCAATCGGACAGTATTCGATACATGCCGGTGATCCGGAGCAACCGGTGCAACAGTCGGTCGTAATCGCAAGTATGCGCGGGCGCTTCTTGCGCGTGGCTTTTCCGTCGCCCTCCGACATAGGCCAGTGTTTTTCTACGATATCGAACATCCGCTATTAAGCCTCGTGTTTTCTGGTTGATCGCCCTTCGACTCTAACATAGCTTTGCGGAATTCCTCAACGATTTGTGTCAAACACCATCCGGGCTTGCTGCGGAATGTCAGTCGCATTAAACACAATGATGGAAACCAATTGGGGAGGGATAAATGATGCAAGTAGTGACGGGAGTATTCAAATCACAGGATCAAGCGGAAAAGGCAGTTAACCAGTTAAGAAGTCTCGGAATACCGGATAACAGGATAGGAATTGTAAGACCCGGAAGTGCGACGTCTGAACGACTCGAGACGGGTGTACCCGTCACCGACTCTGAAGATCCGGGCATGGGTCGCGCGATGGGCGCAACCGTCGGCGGAGCGATGGGAGCGGCGGGCGGCGCGACTGCCGGCCTTGCAGTCGCGAGCCTTGTAATTCCCGGGGTTGGACCTTTGCTCGCGTTCGGAATGGTGGGCGCGGCGTTGCTGGGTGTGGTGGGCGCCGCCGCGGGTTCGGCAGTTGGCGATACTGTCGAAGAGGAACTTGGCGAGGGTATTCCTCATGAAGACGTCTATCTTTACGAAGACTCGCTGCGTCACGGCCGCACCGTGTTGATTGCTTACGCAGAAGAAGGCGACCAGGCCGACCGCGCTGCTGAAGTGATTCGCGAGGCGGGCGCGGAAGATATCGATGAGCTGCGTGAAAACTGGTGGCAGGAGCTGCGCGACGAGGAACGAATGCATTACGGTGATACGTTTGATGATGACGAAGCGAGTTATCGTCGCGGCTACACGGCGGCGCTGCATCCGCGACGCAGAGGAAAAGCATATGCCGACGTCGAGGATGAGTTAAGAACACAATATGCGAACACCGTGCTTGACAGGCCTTTTCAGTCCGGGTATGAACGCGCTCTCAGTCGTCATCGTTCCAGCGGAGTGGAGACAGGCAACGGGTGAAGGATTTTCTATTGAACGCTGCGGTCCTGATCTTGATATTGGGGGTCAGTGCGTTCATCACCGGTTGGTTTACGCGTACGATGTACATTCGTTGTTCAGCCTGCGGCACTCTTAACGCCCGACGGCGCTCTGAGTGCCGCTCATGTAACACCAGCCTCGGATAGTTATCGTCGGGCGACCGCCGAGGCCGCCCTACAGTTAGGCCAACATGACACAAATACCCCCTGAATGGCGCACGCACGCCGAAAGCACCGATTACCGCGAAACACCCAGTTATTCAGACACGATCGCCTTCGCACGGCGGCTCGCACATGCATCGCCGGCCGTCGAGTGCCAGAGCTTTGGCTTCAGCGGTGAGGGCAGGGAACTTCCGCTCGTCATCGCTTCAGAAACACACACTTTTACTCCCCACGCCGCTAAAGCACAGGGAAAAGCCGTCGTCCTGATCCAGGCCTGCATTCACTCGGGCGAGCCCGACGGCAAAGATGCGGGCTTTGCTCTCTTGCGCGATATCGCGATCACGCAAACAGCCGCAGGCATACTCCAGAATGTCGTCCTGCTGTTCATTCCGATCTACAACACTGACGGACACGAACGCTCGAGCCCCTACAATCGCATCAATCAGAATGGTCCAAGCGAGATGGGCTGGCGCACCACCAGCACGTACCAGAATCTCAATCGCGATTACATGAAAGCGGACACGCCGGAGACGCGCGCCTGGCTAAACCTGTGGAATGAATGGCAACCCGATCTGTTCATCGATTGTCATGTAACGGACGGCGCCGATTACCGCTGCAACATAACCTATCATCACGAACATCACGACGGAGTCGACAGCGCTGTGCTTCAGTGGGAACGTGATGTCTTCGGAGGGAGAGTGGCGCCGGCGACCGCAGCAGCCGGCAATATCATTTCGTGGTATCTCGAATTTATTGACAATCGCAATCTCGAGCTTGGCACGCGAGACTTCAACGGCTCACCTCGTTTCTCCACGGGTTTCGTGCCGCTGCGAAATCGTCCCGGTATTCTGATTGAGACTCACATGCTGAAGGACTATCGCTCGCGAGTGATCGGAACTTACGACTTCCTGCGAGCAGCGCTGACGGAAGTCAATCGCGATCCGCAACGTTTGCGAACGATTGGACGCGAAGCCGACGAGCGCACACTCGCGGCCGCGAGGACCTACGATCCCGATGCAGTTTTTCCCCTCGATTTCCAGTTGACTGACGAAACGACTCCATTCGATCTGAAAGCCTTTACTTACGAGACGGAGCAAAGCGACATATCGGGCGACCTGCGTGTGGTGTACGGTCGCGAGCCACTGGATTTGACCATTCCGATGTATCAAACGTTCAAGGTCAAGACGACCGTGGCCCCACCGCTCGCCTACATCGTTCCGGCGCAGTGGCCGCAAGTCATCGATGTTCTAAAAGCGCATGGAATACACACAAAGACGCTCGCTGAGTTTCATTCGATTGAAGTGGAAAGTTATCGCTTTACAAACGTGAATTGGCCGCAGGGACCATTCGAGGGACGGCTAATGCCGCGGTTCGAAACGGAGAAGACAGTAGAGACGAGAGTATTTCCGCCGGGCTCGGCCGTTGTACCAATGGCCCAGACGACCGGCAGAGTGATACTGAACCTGCTCGAGCCCGAAGCACCCGACTCCCTGGCCCACTGGGGCTTCTTCAATGCGATCTTTGAAGAAAAGGAGTACGCGGAGCACTATGTGCTCGAATCACTCGCTCGCGAAATGTTGGCTAATGATCCGGCGCTTGCGGAAGAATTCAAGCAACTGCTCGCACAGGATCCGGAGTTTGCCGCCAGCCCGTCAGCGCGACTGCGGTTCTTCTACAAACGTTCGCCCTACTGGGATCCACAGATGAATCTTTATCCAGTAGGGCGAATCATTAGTGTAGTAGATTTACCACTTGCCTGATCTTATAGACGCCCGATTAACCTGCGAGGTGTCGGGCGTCGAGCAGGGCAAACAGTGTGCGAGTTTGCCTTATACAACTGTTCGGCGACCACCGATGATGTTGATAAGCAGCACAACGAGCGCTATCACTAGCAGAATATGGATGAACCCACCAATCGCATAGCCACTTACCAGGCCGAGTAACCACAGCACTAAGAGAATTACAAAAATCGTCCAAAGCATTTGTTCTTCCTCCTTTTGTCAACCACGCCCAAGTTTCGTTGGTACAAAAGCAATCGTCCTCACATGGAGCAACGAGCATGCCGTTTCTGGTTTCTAAGCTTTTCAAGCAATTAGCCCGGCAGGAGCGTATGAAAACACGCCACTCAGAAACACAGATGTATGCGGATAGACTGGTAAAGCGATAAGTTTCACGAATCTGTTCTGGACTTCACGTATGTGTGGCTGGTAAAGTGGCCTAGCGGTTTCCGCGAGCGGTTCCTTCCTTAGAAGTTCCGTCGCTTTTCAATCCCGATCTTAGTTTTTTAAATATTGGAGGTCAGTTTTTTATGCCCACCCCCACGCCCCGAGTCTCTGTTCGGACACGCAGAGTCGCCCTCGTAGGCCTGGCTATCATCACGTTCTCCCTCGTTATCGCTGCTACCATCGTCACCTATCAGCGTCAGCAGCCGCCAGTACAAAAAATCAACTACTCGCAGCTTTACAGTCTCGCTGAAACTACCGGCGCCGTCGCTGTTTCCGTCGAAGGCGAGACGCTGACGGTCACTAAAGCTGATGGCTCGCTTCAGGAAGCAACAGTCACCGGAGAAGCCACGCAGCACGAAGTCGTTCAGCTATTCCGCAAGAACAACGTGCCCGTTGAGTTTCGGCCACTGCAACCAGGGATGTTGTCCAGCGTCTTCGGGTGGGCCCTCCCGATTTTGACGCTTGGTTTGATCGGATTCGCGGGGTGGCGAATCTATGCGAGCATGAGCGGTCGCGGTTCGTTTGAACTCGAGAATCACAACGGCAAACAGAACGTCGGGTTCGACGACGTGGCCGGTGTTGACGAGGCGCGCGCGGAGCTGACGGAGACGATCGAGTTTCTGCGCAATCCGGAGCGCTTCAGCCGTCTTGGTGGTCGTGTTCCGCGCGGGATCCTGCTTTACGGACCTCCGGGAACCGGCAAAACATTGCTTGCGCGAGCTGCGGCAAAGGAAGCCGGCGTCGCGTTTCTGGCTGCCTCTGGATCCAGTTTTCAGGAGAAGTTCGCGGGACTGGGCGCCGCTCGCGTAAGACATCTGTTCGCCAAGGGTAGAAAGCTTTCACCCTGCATCATCTTTATCGACGAGGTAGACGCTCTCGGGCGCCAGCGCGGCCGTGGCGGCGACTCTGCCTCCGCCGATCAGGACCAGACACTCAACCAGTTGCTGGTCGAGATGGATGGCTTCGATCAGTCGAGTGCGGTTGTAGTCATCGCCTCAACAAATCGTCCTGACATTCTCGACAAAGCGCTTACGCGCCCCGGCCGATTCGATCGTGAGATCGCTGTAAATCTTGCCGACGTCACTGGCCGTGAGGCGATTCTTAAAGTTCATTCCCGCAATCTCAAACTCGAAGAGGGACTCGATCTGACGTGGATTGCACGCGGAACTCCCGGGTTCTCAGGAGCCGAGCTTGCGAATCTTATGAACGAAGCCGCGATCGCTGCGACGCGTGACGATGCGACCGCGGTTGCTCGCAGGCACGTCGAGATTGCGCGCGACCGCATTCTCATGGGCGCTGAGCGACAGGGCTTTATGATGGATGAAGATGAGCGCTACGCCACGGCGGTTCACGAAGCGGGCCACGTTGCGGTTGGGCTCGCGGTTGAAAATGGCGATCCGATTCACAAAGTCTCAATCCTGCCGCGCGGACGTGCTCTCGGTGTGACGCAGTCATTGCCCGAGCGCGATCGGTTCATGAAGAAACGTGAATATCTCGAAGACCAAGTCGCGCTGCTGCTGGGTGGCCGTGCGGCTGAGCAGGTGTTGCTTTCGACGATGACCGCGGGAGCTTCAAACGACATCGAGCGTGCGGTTGAGATTGCCAGGGCGATGGTGAGTGAGTTTGGCATGAGCCGGCTCGGACCAATTCACTTAGGCAATCCGGATCAACAGCGCAGCCAGAGTTTGCTCGACAAGGTTGAAGAGGCGACGACTGAGTTGATCAACGAGCAGCTCGAGCGTGCGTGTGCGATCGTGACGGCTGAGCGGGATTCGATTGGACGTCTGGTCGAGATGTTGATGGAACGCGACACACTCGACGCAGAAGAGATTGCGAGCTGCTTCCGCCGCGAGACTGTCCGAGCAGCGTAGGCTTCACAATAGCATTAGCCGCGGATGACACAGATCGTTTTACTGATCTTTGTTATCTGCGGCTCACACCACTAAATATAACGGGTTCTCCAGGATCTTCTTGAAGGTCTGCAAAAATCTCGCGCCCGTCGCACCGTCAATCACACGGTGATCGCACGACATCGTGACGCGCATCATCTGCCTGATCACGATCTCATTCTCACGAACAACGGGCTTCGCAGTCATCGCGCCCACCGCCAGTATGGCGCCCTCAGGCGGATTGATAACCGCCGTAAACTCATCAATCCCAAACATTCCCAGATTGCTTATCGAGAATGACGCGCCGGTGTACTCCTCCGGTTTTAGTTTCTTCGAACGCGCCCGCTCCGCGAGTTCGCGCACTTCCGCCGCGATCTGGCTAAGTGGCTTTTGATCAGCCGCACGCACGACGGGCGTGATCAATCCATCCTCGATCGCCACTGCCACACCGATATCGGCGTGCTCGTAGTAACGGACAAATTTTTCCTGGAACGACGCGTTCACTTCCGGATGCTGCATCAGCGCCGCTGCCGTAACTTTGATGATGATGTCGTTGATGCTGATCTTGAGATCGGGATCGAGAGTCTTGATGCTTTGACGCATATCCGCCGCGCGATCCATTTCGATGTCGGTCGTAAGAAAGAAGTGCGGCACCGGGCCAAGCGACGTGACGAGTCGCTTCGCGATTATCTGTCGAATTTGACTGGCGGGCTCGTCTCGATAAGGTGACGTGCCTGCCTGTTGGAATCGCGTGGTTTCGACGACGCGAGGGTAGCCTGGTGCGGTGGCGGTCTCGGGTTGCGGCTGGCTAATCGCTGCTTCGATGTCGCGTTTGATTATGCGCCCGCCTGGTCCACTACCTTGCAGTGAACGAAGATCGATGCCTGCTTCCGCAGCCATACGCGCGGCGAGCGGGGAAACAATCATGCGACCTGAGTCGGATGGCGCAGCTTGCGGCTGGCGGCCGTTGTCGACAACACGCGGAGCGGGGGCTGGCGCAGTGCTCGCAGCGGCAGCCGCTTTCGCCTGTGGTTGAGGTTGCGGCTGCGGCTCGGGTGCAGGTTGCGGCTGGTCCTGTTTCTTTTCTTCCTGCTGCTGCGGCTCGGCTGGTGCTTCAGCCAACAACGCCGCTATATCCTCGTCGGGTTCACCGATGACGGCGATCAGCTGTCCTAGCGGCGCCGCCTGTCCTTCGTCGATAAGGATTTTTCGCAGGACGCCGTTGCCGAGCGCCTGCATTTCCATCGTTGCTTTGTCGGTGTCGATTTCGGCGAGTGGCTCGCCCATGGAGACCTTGTCTCCCTCTTTCTTCAACCAACGCGAGATCTGTCCCTCCTCCATCGTTGGGGAGAGCTTCGGCATGATTACTTTGGTTGCCATTCGGCGGTGTCCTTATCCGTGTAATCCGTAATATCCGCGGCTAAAATCAATCTAGATAAGCTACTTCCCGGACAGCAGCTACGATCCTGTTCACATCCGGGATTGCGAGATTCTCGAGGTTCTTCGCGTAAGGCATCGGCACATCCGCACCCGAAACTCGCTTCACTGGGGCATCGAGATAATCAAAAGCGCGCTCCATGATCTGCGTGCTGATCTCAGCGCCCACGCCACAAATCGGATGCGACTCCTCCGCAATCACGACGCGGTTCGTCTTCTTCACTGACTCGACAATCGTGTCGATATCCAATGGCCGTATAGTTCGCGGATCGATCACTTCACACGAAACGCCCTGCTGCTCGAGTTGCTCTGCTGCTTTCAACGCGAGGGGCACTGTCAACGATCGCGCCACGATCGTTACGTCCGTCCCTTGTCGCTTTACGTCAGCGACGCCGAGCGGAATCGTGAAATCAGGATCGTCGGGCACCTCGCCCTTGTTGCCGTACATTCTCTCCTGCTCGATAAAGATCACCGGATCGTCATCACGAATCGCGGACTTCAAAAGTCCTTTCGCGTCAGCGGGCGTAGATGGCATCACGACTTTAATTCCGGGAAAGTACGCGTACCACGACTCGAGGGCCTGCGAATGCTGTGACGAAACCTGAAACGCCGAGCCGCCAGGACCGCGAAACACGATCGGAATATTGAACTGTCCGCCCGACATGTAAAGCATCTTCGCGGCGGAGTTGATGATCTGATCGGTGGCGAGGATCGAGAAGTTGAAAGTCATAAACTCCACGATCGGTCTCAGTCCCGCCATCGCGGCCCCAACGCCCAGACCGGCAAAGCCGAGCTCTGTGATCGGTGTATCGATAACTCTTTTGTTGCCAAACTCGTGCAGAAGGCCTTTAGTGACTTTGTACGCGCCATCGTATTCGGCCACCTCTTCGCCCATGAGAAAAACTTTTTCGTCGCGGGCCAACTCCTCACGGAGGGCCTGGTTAAGTGCTTCGCGGATTGTGATTGTTGCCATGATTGGGTTCTATTTGCGGCCTGGTTCGATCGGGTTCGCGTAAACGTCTGTGTAGAGCTCCTTCGGGTCCGGCAAAGGACTCTCCTCAGCAAAACGCAGTGAATCTTCGACCTCTTCACGAACCTTGCGGTCGATCTCTCCGAGCGCTTTCTCGTCCAGGATCTTTTCTTCGAGCAGGCTGGCGGAGAAGAGCTTAACCGGATCACGCTCCTGGTACTTCTCGATCTCAGCTCGCGTGCGATAGTTACCGGGATCAGACATCGAATGGCCCATGAAACGATAAGTGCGAATCTCGAGAAGCGTCGGCAGGTAATCTTTGCGCGCACGTTCGACTGCGCGCATCGTGGCTTCACGAACGGCAAGGACGTCCATGCCGTCGACAAACTCTGAAGCCATTTCGTAAGCGCACGCTTTTTGCGCAATGTCACGCAGAGACATCGCTCGGGCGAGCGAAGTGCCCATGCCGTACTGGTTATTTTCGCAGATGTAAATGCAGGGAAGTTTCCAGAGCTGGGCCATGTTCAGCGACTCGTGAAAGGCGCCCTGGTTGACTGCTGCTTCACCGAAGAAACAGAGCGTTACCTGATCCGTGCCGAGATATTTCGTAGCGAACGCAGTTCCGGTGGCGAGCGGGATCTGGCCGCCGACAATTGCGTGGCCGCCGAGAAAACCGAGGCTCTTGTCAAACATATGCATTGAGCCGCCCTTGCCCTTTGAACAGCCGGTCGCTTTGCCAAACAGTTCGGCCATGATCGCTCTCGATGACATTCCTTTTGCGAGCGCGAGGCCGTGTTCACGATAACTTGCGAGCACGTAGTCGTCCTGTCTGAGCGCGGAGATCGCGCCGACGCCGACAGCTTCCTGACCGATGTAGAGGTGACAGAAGCCACCAATCTTGCCGGCGACGTAAGCTTCCGCCGACTTTTCTTCAAAGCGACGGATCAGAATCATCTGCCGGTAGAGCTCGATGAGGTGATCTTTATCGAGACCGCTTAAACGGTCTTTTTGTCGTTCTTTGGCTTCTTCTCTTTCCCGTTTCAGGACTTGTGGGTTTACTTCCGGAGGTGCGTCCAGCACGCCGGCGCCCGTAGAACTCTGCTGCTCTTCGGCTTTAGCGGCTGAAGGTGGTGCTGCTGTTTGTTTGCTCATGAATCGTCGGATTATAAGGGAAAATATCTTTTGCGACAAAAAGGCACAAAAAGCGCAAGTGGTATGAAGTAACGGCGCTCACGAAACAGAGCGACGCTAAGGAATTCACTGATTGTTTGTGCTTTTTGGTGCCTTTTTTGACTATGTCAACATGTCGATCGAGCTAATGCCGGCGCCCGCCACCGTGAGGATGGCTTTGCGGCCGTTCTTGTCCGTCTGCATTCGGCGTGCGGCGGCGCTCAGGAGCTCTTCGCTCGTCTCACCGTCATCCGGAAAACAGGCGACGCCGAGGCTCACACCCAGACCGACCATCGTTCCGTTGCGTACAGAGAACAGTTGGTCTTCCACCGCGTTGCGCATGCGCTCGCTGATCGAAACCGCCATCTTGCTCGACGCCATCGGCATGATCGCGACAAACTCGTCACCCGCATAACGCGTCAGAATGTCCATCTGCCTGAGCTCGCTGCGAACGACACCCGCCACACTCGCGAGCAGACGATCACCGATCGAGTGGCCGTACTTATCGTTCACGATCTTGAAGTCGTCGATATCCATACAGACGACCGCGACCGGCTCTCTGTTCATCCGCTGGCATTCAGCGATACGCTGTTCGAGCATCATGTAGAAGCCGCGCGCATTTGGCAGCTCGGTCAACGGATCGATAAGGGCACTGTCGCGTGTCTTCTCGTATGTCAAAGCGTTGTTGAGCGCGCTCGATGCGTGCTGGCAAACCGACTCCAACAGCCGCACGTGCTCAGTGGAGTATGACGTGCGACTCTGCGAGTAAAGCGCAATCGCTCCGAACGCGCCGTCCTCCCGCAACAACGGCGACACGAGCACGCCGCGAAAGCGCTTCACGACTTCGTCCGGAATTCCGATCAGGTCCAGGTCCGGCGATGCGTTACACATCGAACGCGAGTTCGCAATCACCCAACCCGTAATGCCGTCGCCGATGTTGATTCGCCGTCGCTTGAACACTTCGACTTCTTCACCGACGACGTGCGCCGCAATCGCTTTGCCTGATGGATCGTCTACGAGGTAAATGACGCAGGTATCAAACGGCACGATCGCTCGCAGCTTGTTTGCGATCAAAGTTACTGTGTCGCTGAGATTGAGCGACGAGCCGATCGTCTGCGCGATCTCGTGCAGAGCAAATACTTCACGCTGCGCTTCGCTAATCGAACGGAACGGCGAAAGCTCTTCCGCGACGCCGAGAATGTCCGGGGCGAGACCCGCATCAGGTTTCGTGCTTGTTTGAGTGTCTTCTGTCGGCGCGGACTCGACCTGCTCCTTGATGTCCTGCGAGTCAATGAGTCGATCAAACTCTTCAACATGCTGGGTGAACTTATCCACCACCTTCGGATCGAAAGCGCTGCCCACCATGCTACGCAGTAGTGCGAGCGACTGTTCTCGCTTCATTCCTTTACGGTAAGGGCGATCGCAACGTGTCGCGTCGTAAAAATCAACAACCGAGATGATGCGGGCAACGAGCGGAATCGATTCGCCTTTCAGTCCTTTTGGATAGCCGCTGCCGTCCCACTTTTCGTGGTGATACCGAACGATATCTTCGACCGGGTAAGGGAAGTTAACGCGCTTGAGAATGTCGCCGCCGACAACGGGATGAATCTTCATCTTCGCAAACTCAGCTTCGGTGAGTTTGCCCGGCTTGTTCAGGATGTACTCAGGCACTGCAAGCTTGCCGATGTCGTGAAGCAAAGCTCCCGCGTGTAGTGCCCGGAGCTCTGATTCAGAAACGTTGAAGAGTTTTCCCATCTGCGTCGCGTAAAGTTGTGTACGACGAACGTGACCGTGCGTCGTCTGGTCCTTCGCGTCGATAGCAATGGCCAGAGACTCGATCGTGTTCATGTGAATTTCCGCCATCTCTTCGATGTGGCGCCGGCGTTCAGCCTCTGCGTCTCGGATCTGTTCGAGACGTCGCTCGTTGAAGCGATAGAGCAGGTAGACGAGTGCAGAGATCAATAATCCCAGAACAGCGTAGGCGAGTGTCTTCTTCAGCACGGCTGCATAGAACAGGAGTGCGGACGCTGCGCCCGCTAGCTTTGTCGTGAGTGTCCAAACAACTGTCTCAGGCGTAGGAAGGAAAGTGAACTTACCGGCTTCGAAACTGATAAACCACGCGGTTGCAATCGTGCTGAGTGCGTATTGCAGAGCCGCAACGACGAGCAGAGGAATCAGGAAAACGTTCAACAACGGCAGAGCACCTTGGGCCGCCAGTTCACTCTCGCCTGAAAACAGCCCAATGAGAGCACCGTACAAGGAAGCTGCGATGAAAGTTGAAACCACTGCCATTCCCGTTTTGACTACGACTTCGCGGTTCAAAGCGATGCGGTAAGTGGAGACGAAAGCAACGAGGGCAGCGAGCAACACGGCGGGTCCGGCGGTGTTTGAAGGAGGCACAGCGTATAGCATGACTGCCAGCAGGACGAACGAATCTGCGATCGATTCACGACTGCGGATGATGCCGTCGTGGCTTGAGACACGAACGGTAAGCGGGCTCGAAGCCATTGTGATCAGTAACAACAGGAGCCAGGATCCGATTCCGACATTTGTGAACAATGCGAGATCAACGGTGGCGATGACCGCTGACAAAAGCAGAAAAGCGCTCACGGCGGAAATCCCGGCCATGAGCGCGGTGCTCTTCCAGTTGGTTTGCAGCATTGCTGGGGCCCAATCCTTCTTTACGGCAATTTGTGAGTGGTTAGCGCGCTTGGTATGGTGCCAACATTGTTGGGCACGACGGTCAATATAGCCGTATTTCGTTCAGAATTCAACCTTTAGCTTGTTTAGCCGACAATGTCGGGGCGCAGCCGGGGTTTAGGGGGCCAATGTCCCGAGTTGTTCGCGGAGCGACGACACATCGGTAACGGGCTGTTTACACGTGAAATTCTCGCACACGTACGCCGTTGGTAGACCATCTACTGCCACGCGACCCTCCAAAAGTGGAATGATGTCGATGCCATAACTCGCAGCGACGACCTTGTTCGGCAAGTAATGCCTCCAGACTTCACTCAACAGCGGCTGTATATCAAACGGATTGTTTCCGACGATCGCGACTTCTTTCGGGGTTGAGAGTAGGAAATCAACAGCGGAAAGCGCATATCCAAACCCGGAAGGATACCGCCGTGCCTGGCCGGCAATCTCGCGCAGCGTCGCTGTGGCCAGATTGCGAAACTCCTCTTTCCCGTCGAGGATTGCAAGTTTCAGCAGGACGAATGCGGCAACTGAATTACCCGAAGGAGTCGCATTATCGAAGAAGTCCTTCGAACGCACGATCAGGTTTTCATGAGATTTACCGGTGAAAAAGAACGCACCGGCCTCTTCATCCCAGAACTCCGCAATCATTTGCACTGTCAACGCCAGCGATTTGGTGAGCCAGCGAAACTCCCCAGTGGTCTCAAAGAGGGTGAGCAAACCTTCAGCGAGGAACGCGTAGTCCTCGAGATAAGCATTGAACTTCGCCTGCCCATCTTTCCACGTGCGCAGGAGCATTCCATCCTGGCGCAGGTTCATGATTAGAAACTGGGCGTTTCCGCGCGCCGCCTCCGTGTAGTCAGGACGATCTAAAACTACTCCGGCTTCAGCAAAACTCGCCATCATCAGACCGTTCCATGCGGTGATAATCTTTTCATCCCGATCCGGTTTGATCCGCGTTTCGCGAAGCGCAAACAAAATGCGCCGGCTTTCATTCAACGAAGCTTTCAACTCAGCGACGGAAACGTTATGAGCGACGGCAAAGTCTTCAAGTGTGCGCGTGACGTTTGGAATGTTCTTGCCTTCAAAGTTGCCTGACTCAGTGATGTTGTAATAATCACAAAACCGCGCCGCGGCCGTCTCGCCGAGTGCGCTTTGAATTTCCTGAAAATCCCAAACGAAGAACTTTCCTTCATGACCTTCCGAGTCGGCGTCCTGAGTCGAATAAAAACCACCGTCGGGATGCGTCATCTCGCGCAGCACATAATCGAGAATGCCTTCAACCGTCTCGCGGGCTGATTCATCTCCGCTCACCTGGAAGTAATGAAGGTAGAGTCTTGAAAGGAGGGCATTGTCGTAAAGCATTTTTTCGAAGTGAGGAACGAGCCACTTGGAGTCGGTTGAATAGCGATGAAAACCGCCGCCCAGTTGATCATACATGCCACCATTTGCCATCTGCTTGCACGTGTGGCTAATCATCTGGAGAGTCTCGCGGTTGGCAGTCCGGACGTAAGTGCGCAGCATGAACTCGAGCGCCATTGCGGGCGGAAACTTTGGCGCGCCACCGAAACCACCATTAACTGAATCGTAACTCCTGATCATGCCCGCGTAAGCGGCATCGAGCAGCTCCGGCTCGATCGGATGGTCCGCAGCGCCTGTTTCACTAAGGCGACGCAACTCAGCGATGAGCGAAGTGCCCGTTTCACGTATATCGTCCGGTCGCTCCCTGTACGCGTCAGCAACTCCCATCAAAATTCGCGGAAACCCGGGAATGTTGTAGCGATCCTGCGGTGGAAAGTACGTGCCACCGTAAAAAGGCACGGCATCCGGAGTCAGGAAAACAGTCATCGGCCAACCGCCGTGATGCGTCATCATCTGGACGGCGTTCATGTAAATCTGATCGAGATCGGGTCGTTCCTCGCGATCGACTTTGATATTCACGAAGTTTTCATTCATCAGCTTCGCGATCTCTTCGTTTTCGAACGACTCGTGCGCCATCACGTGACACCAGTGACATGCTGAATAACCGATGCTAAGCAGCACCGGCTTGTTCTCACTTCGCGCCTTTTCGAACGCCTCCTCGCCCCACGGATACCAGTCAACCGGGTTGTGCGCATGCTGCAAAAGATAAGGACTCGTTTCGTTAATAAGATGGTTTGGCATAGTCCCAGATTACACAGATTACTGGTGTTGGAACAATCGCTGGAATCTGTGTAATCTGTGGCTATGGAACGAGAAACGTTGGAGTTCGATGTCGTGTTTGTGGGCGCAGGTCCGGCTAATTTGAGCGGCGCGCTGCACCTGGCACGGCTCGTTAAAGAAGACAAATCTCTCGGCGACGTAGAGATTGCAGTGATTGAAAAGGGCGCCGCGGTTGGTTCGCACATTCTTTCCGGCGCCGTGATGGATCCTAAGGCGCTGCGCGAGCTGATTCCTGATTTTGAAGAACAGGGTGCGCCACTCGAGTCGCCTGTCAAAGAGGATTACTTTCTCTATCTCACACCGAAATTGGCCCTCCGTTCGCCTATCACACCGCCGCCGCTGAAAAACCACGGCTATTACATCGTTTCGCTCAATCGTTTGACTGCGTGGCTCGGTGAAAAATGTGAAGAAGCGGGTGTAAACGTTTTTCCGGAGTTTCCCGGCGCTGACTTGCTCTACGACGAAAACGACCGTGTGCTCGGCGTGCGTACCGGCGACAAAGGCATCGACAAGGAAGGGAAGCGCAAACCGAATTACGAACCCGGCGTCGATCTGCGAGCGAAAGTGACTGTGCTCGGTGAAGGACCACGTGGCTCACTAACCAAACAACTCATTGAACGTCTCGGATTGAACGAGGGACGCGAGCCACAGGTTTACAGTGTCGGTGTTAAAGAGCTTTGGGAGTTGCCGGACGATCGTTATCCCACCGGCCGCGTCACACACACGCTCGGCTTTCCATCGGACTCCTCGACATACGGCGGCGGCTGGATCTATGGCATGCAGAATCGCGTCGTCAATATCGGATACGTCACCGGTCTCGATTACAAAGACCCGTTGATCGATCCGCATGCGGAGTTTCAGCGTTATAAAACTCATCCATACATCGCGCGTCTGCTCGACGGTGGGAAGATGCTTCGCTACGGCGCGAAGACAGTTACGGCAGGTGGTTACTTCGCGGTGCCGCGCATGTACGCCGATGGCGTGCTGCTCGCGGGAGACTGCGCCGGTCTTCTCAACCCACAGCGATTGAAGGGCATTCATTCCGCGATAAAGAGCGGCATGCTTGCCGCGGAGGTGATCTTCGAAGCGCTCAAAGCCGGCGATTACTCAACGAAACAGTTGCAACGTTACGAACAGGCGGTGAATGAAAGCTGGATCATTCCCGAGTTGCGGAAGGTGAGAAATTTCCATTCGGGTTTCAAACATGGCCGCTGGCTCGGTCTGGTTAATACGGGTCTGCAATATGTTACTGGCGGGCGAGCGTGGGGAATCTTCAATCGCGATCGTGCTGTCCCCGGTCACGAAGAGATGAGGAAACTGTCAGCGTACGGTTATCAAGGCGATCGCATCGAGCAGCGCTACAAGGATCTACGCTTCGACGGCAAGCTCACCTTCAACAAGCTCACCGACGTCTATCACGCAGCGGTGGGCCATGACGAGGACCAGCCGGTCCACCTGCACGTGCTCGACACTAATATCTGTGCGACGCGTTGTGTGGAGGAGTATGCGAACCCGTGTCAGCGGTTCTGTCCCGCTGCCGTGTACGAGATGGTTGAAGACGGCGGAAATGGACGCAAGCGTCTGCAAATCAACTTTTCAAACTGCGTTCACTGCAAGACCTGCGACATCATGGATCCGTACCAGATCATAAACTGGGTCACACCTGAGGGCGGTGGTGGCCCGGATTACAAGGGCATGTGATTCACGATTAGACAGATTCCTTATCGCCATCTTCCTTGATGGCAAAACGCACGCGGCCGCGCATCACCTCTTCCAGTGCGATGCGCGTCGGCTTATGTTTTTGCGCGTCGATATCGATTCTGGGAGTCGCGCCACGCTGCAACTGCTTGCTGCGTTTCGCTGCGAGGATTATCAGACGGTACTTCGAATCAACCTCAGGGCTCTGACTTCCTTCAACTTCGCTCTCAACTAACTCTGTCGGTGTAGGCACTCTGCTGCTCCTTCACTCTAATGAATCTATGATTGAATTGTTTTCGAATTTGCTTATGACTTCCCGCACCAGCGACTCCTGGCGCATGCAACGCGCGCGCTCTGCATAAATGATCGAAGCAAGCTGCGCGGAGGCCCTGTCGATCTCATCGTTGATGATCACGTAATCGAACGCTGAATACTGCTTCAATTCCTCGGGTGCATTCCGCAAACGCACTTCAAGCTCTTCAGGCGGGTCAGTGCCACGGGCGATCAAGCGTCGCCGCAACACTTCGTACGAAGGCGGCAGGATAAAAATGCTGACCGAATCCATCAGCAACTTGCGCACGCTCGCGGCGCCCTGCACATCAACCTCGAGGATGATGTCGGCGCCCGCCGCAGTTTGCTCAATGATCTGCTTCTTCGATGTGCCGTAGAAATATCCGTGTACACACGCCGATTCTAAGAACTCGCCCGCCGCTACCATGTCGGCGAAAGTTTCACGGCTGACAAAAAAATACTCGCGGCCATCGACTTCACTCTGACGTGGCGCACGAGTCGTGTACGAGACAGAATAACGAAGATTATCCACAACATCCAGCACGTGTCGAATAATGGTGCCTTTACCGCCGCCGGATGGTGAACTGACGACGAAGAGAGTGCCTCTCGAAGGAGCGTGATTGACTGGTCCAGCCAGTTGTGTTTCTTCCACTTTACTCGACATTCTGAACCTGTTCGCGAAGTTTCTCCACCTCTGCTTTGATTCCTAAACCCGCTTCCTTGATCGCGAGGTCCGTAGACTTCGAAAGCGTCGTGTTTGCCTCGCGGTTGAGTTCCTGTAAAAGGAAATCGAGCATTTTCCCCGCTTCTCCCGGAGCATCGAGTGCTTCCTGAAACTGCGCTAAATGACTACGCAAACGCACCATCTCTTCACTGACGTCGCTGCGGTCCGCGAGATATGCGACTTCCTGGGCGAGCCGGACCGGATCGATTTCAACGACCTGGCCGGCGCGGTTTAGAAGTTCTCCAATCCGTTTTTGCAGTCGCAGGCGATATGCATCAGCGAGGCCCGCGGCAGAAGATTCGATGATTGGCACAAGTGTTTCGATCTTTTGAACACGTTCGCGTAGTTCGGTTTTGAGAGCTTCGCCTTCCTGCTCGCGCATTTTTTCGAGCTCGTCTAAAGCCTGATCGAGGGCTCGTTCAAGCGCCGCAGTCATCCGGTCGTCGATGCCGTTTCGTGCGGGCTGCAATGCGCCCGGAATCCGCGCGATCACATTGATGTCGAGTTCGCCGGCGATGTCGAAGTCCTGTTGAAGTTGCTTTAACGCATTGACATAGCCCGCTATCAACGGGCGATTGAGCTCGTAAGCGATTTGCGAGACGCGTTCGAGGCTGACAGCAACGTCCACGCGGCCGCGCGAGAGTCTTGAAGAGATGCGTTTCTTGATCGTGGGTTCGAGAGAAGCAAGCTCGGAGCCTACGCGAAGATGGATGTCCAGGAACCGGTTGTTGACGGTCTTCAGATCGACAGAAACGGAGAAATCGTCCCCCGTCACCATGGCCTTGCCGTATCCGGTCATTGATTTCATGGTTTTTCCGCTCTCGTCCCGCTCTTATCGGTCTCTCTCACAACGTGACTATCTCTTCTTCCTCGTCGGCAAATTGGAGCTCGTAAAGCTTGCGGTATTGCCCGCCCTGGGAAAGCAGCTCCGCGTGCGTGCCCATTTCGATAATTCGTCCCGCTTCCATGACGACGATCGCGTCCGCACGCCGCACCGTCGATAACCGGTGCGCAATCACGAGGGTCGTGCGATTTCGGACCAGGTTGCTGATGGCACTTTGGACCAGGCGCTCAGATTCCGCATCGAGTGCTGACGTAGCCTCGTCCAAAATCAGAACTGGGGCATTGACCAGAATTGCACGGGCGATTGCGAGCCGCTGGCGTTGACCGCCGGAAAGAAAGATGCCGCGCTCGCCCACAATCGTATCGTAACCATCGGGTAATTCGCGAATGAAGTCGTGTGCAAATGCGATCAGCGCGGCCTCTTCGATCTCTCTTTCGCTCGCTTCCGGTCTGCCGTAGGCGATGTTGTGACGCACAGTGTCGTTGAAGAGCACTGTTTCCTGTGTAACAAGGGCGATCTGTTTTCTCAGGCTGGAGATCGTCGCGTCGCGTATGTCGGTGCCGTCCCATAAGACTGCGCCTGAGCTCGGATCGTGAAAACGAGGCAGCAGCTTCGTCAGGGTTGATTTCCCACCGCCGGACTCGCCGACGAGTGCAACCATCGTCCCGGCTTTTATCTTCAGACTTACATCGCGCAGCACGGATCTCGTTTCATTCGCATAACCAAACGAGACATTGCGCAACTCAATCTCTGTCTTCAGTGGCGGCAGCTCAATAGCGTCGGGTTTCTCCTTGATCGCGGCGTGCTCGTCCATCACTTCCCACACATGATGCGCGGCCGCGAGGGCCTGCTCCATGCTGTTTTGGAGTCGCGAGAGTTTGCGCATCGGATCGTAACTGCGAAACAGAAAGAACAGGAACGTGACGAACTGCGCCGTATTCATGCGGCCCGCGATGATCTCCCGCTGGCCAAAGAACAGTAGCAGCACGACAAATAAGATCCCGATCATCTCGATCGTCGGCGGTGAAGCACCGGCAATACTCGCGCTTCGCAGGTTTGCTCGAACGATCCTTTTCGCAACGTGGGTAAATCGCTCTGACTCACGTTTCTCTGCGCGATATGCCTTCACGATCCCCTGGTTTGCGAGTGCTTCCTGCGCGGTGTCCGTCAGTTGTTTACTGCCTTCGAAACTCTCGCGCGCAAGATTACGCAACGATCGACCAAACTTTGCTGTCAGCACTGCGATCACAGGCGCGATGGCGAGGGATCCCAGGGTGAGTCGCCAACTGTAATAAAAGGACGCCGACAGAAATGCAATGAGCGTGAAACTCTCGCGCAGCATGTCGCGGATCGTGCTCGTCACCGCGGTCTCGATTGCAGCTGCGCTGGAAACGAGCCGCGAAACCAGGTAGTTGGTGCGGTGTCGCTCAAAAAACGTGGCCGACTGTGCGAGGAGGTGGCTATATAGATCCTGTCGCAACTTGAGCACGGCCGATTGGCCGATTCGCGCCATGAGGTAAGTTGACAGGTATTCAGCAATCCCCTTGGCAAGGGTGAAAACGATCAGCAGAATCGAGATCATTTTCCACGCTTCGAGGGGAGCTTCGGGAATTAAATGTTGCAGACCGAAAATTGTGGAGGTACGCTGGCCGCCGCCTTGTACAAACGCTTGATCAAAGATGGGAACGATCAAGCCGCCGATGGCGCTTTCGAGCACGCCCACCACGAGCATCGCAAAAGTGGCCAGTGTGAAGATTGGCCAGTGAGGTCGTAAATACT
>DAIOGT010000025.1:0-36443 GCA_036745095.1 Pyrinomonadaceae bacterium | reverse complement strand
CACCCATTGTTTTCTCTTTTTTCGATAGAGTTCAGCAACATATGCCAGTGAGATTCCTATCGGCACACAAAGAAGAAAATTGAACGTCGAAAAGAATCGGAAGACCTGAAGAGGAAACCATGCCGGAGCAAAGCTTCCGGCAAAAAGTAATGAAAGAAAGAGAATGAGACAAGCAGCTAAATACGGTCCGAGTTTGCCCGTACCATATCGCCACCAAATCACGGCACCGGTGACTGCAAGAAAGTACCAACTCCACAACGGCGTTGTCATCAGAGAGATGAGTGGCCTAACCAGCGGCCGAGTAACCAGATAGTCATACGAACTGAGCATCGGCACGATCCAGAAAGCACACAGCGCGAGGGCCAGCAACGGCGAGAACACATGCAGCAGCAAGTTCTTTTGCAGTGGTCTATTCTCTGCCGTAGTTGGCCGAACTAAGTTTGCGACATCCCACGCCAACACTGCCGCGATGAAAATGATCGCCGTAATTGCATTGAAGAAGTTTGCAAGGACCGTAAGGCTCAAAAGAACCGCGGAAGCCGCGAATGTCAAAATTGATTGCCGCGGCAGGAGGTAAACCAATATCCAAAGGAGCATCAGCACGAATCCCAGAGGCTGCGTATAAAAGCCATCGAGAAGAGTGCTCGACATGTCTAATCCATTGTTCGGCTGAACAACTTCTCCCAGCGAGTAGATGGTGGCGGTTGCGATTGCGGCTCCGAGAGCGAACGCGTGGTTCTTGCCGGAGTGCACGTACGTCACTAGCCAGAATGTAAGCGGCATCAGTATCAGTGGCACGGCGACCACGAGCTTAAATGCAGTCGCGAACGACACGAGGTGAGTGTGATGCAGCAGAGAAACGAGCCAGAAAAATAGTGGTGGATAAAAATTGGGCAAGGACATGCCGCCGAAGTAAGCGTTCGTCCAACCAAACGTATCCGGGAAGATCGACTCGTCGTAAATTTGGGCGGCTGCGTAGTGACCCGATCCGTCGATCGCTCGTGAGACCACGCCGCGGATCACTTCGAGCCAAACAAAACTGGTGAGGGCCACCGGAAATAAAATGGTCAGGGCGACAACGTAAGCACGCTTCATAGGGTCTACTTGATGCGCAGAACCTGGTATCCCCAGTCATCGGAGTACAAAGGTTCAAGGAATCTATTCTTATACAGTGTGAATGTGGACCAATTGCGCAAAAGCTGATGGTGAAAATCGTTCTGAGCGGCGTTGTCGGTGGTAATAAGGTCCATTCCGCCTGTACCCTCGATGCCCATTTGCGCTGCGAAAATGAAGAGCGTGCGATTGTATAAGATGTGAGTGAAGCCCTGTGCTTTGAGTTGCGCGTTTAGGTCTTCGAGTGAATCTTCCTGCGCAAGCATTCGTCTCCACTTGGTGTTGAACCATGTCTCGTCGGCAAGATACGGTCGGCTTAAACCATAAGTCATTTGTACTCCGACTGACATCACACGGGCATTTTGAGGTAATTGATTGTTGATGAAATCGATCGGCCGGTAAAACGGCAATGGCGCAAGGAAGTCACGCCTGGATACTTGCCCGGTTATAAACCAGAGAGAATTTGTTTCTCTCATTACCCTAGCGGACATGGAAATTACCGTGAGGAGAAGTAAGGCAATGGCATAGTGAGGAAGTATTTTCGCGAGCAGCAAACGGGAGTGTAATCGGGTCGAGATTGTCGCAAGTGTATATGCAGCAACAATCGTTAACGCCGGATAAGCAGGCACAAGATAACGCGCGATCCACGAGGTTAAAGTCACGCTAAAGACAAACATGAGACCCAGAATCAGCAACCACCAGATCCACTTACCAGGTTTGAAAAATACGACTAGCGGAATGATAAGAAATAAATAGTTCGGGAACTGATAGGGTTCGGCCATCAGGTAGGCATTCGGCCTGAAAAAGAACTCCCACCATCTCATTGGGTGTCGCTCGACGCGTTCGCTGGCGGCGCGTGCTAGCTGCTGTTCCTGGCTTGCGACAACGTCAGGCATGAATTGCCGCGCCGCCTCAAAGTGCGCATCGAGCTTGCGCTCATCGTCCGCATTGAAGTAGCGCAGACCGTCTTGTCCAAATGTTGCCACCTCCCCTGTAACAAACGGATAAAGTGGATTATGAAACCAAATTGCGTTCTTGATGTACCACGGAGACACGACGGCCAAAGCAATGAATGTATAAATCACGCCTGATTGCAAGACCTTCAAAATCGATTCCCGCTTTCGCATCGTCTCGACCAGATAGAGGATGCCGACAAGAAATATCCATAACGCGGCCGTGTGTTTGATACCGAGACTGAAACCTGCAAAGACTGCCGATAGCCATAACCAACCAAGAGCTCGCGTTGTGAGGAAGTTGATCATCGCGTAAGTGCACGCGAAGAGCATTCCCGCGAGAGAAACGTCGATGCGCGTAGTGACTGCGAGCTCCACAATCATTCCCGAAGCGAAGAACGCAAACATCGCAATCACACCGACGCGACGTGTTATATACCGACTGCAAAAAGCGTAAAGCAAAACGGCCGTGGCTATCGCGAGGAAAAGACTGAAAAGTTTTGCGGCGACGTCTGATCCTGCCAACAAGAGAAGCGTGTAAATCATGTGCAGCAGGAAAGGCATATTACCCAAAGAGTTGTCGAACAAAGGAAAGATGCGACCCTCTTGAGCAAATTGACGCGGCACCGGCAAGTGATAAATGAGCTCATCCGCAATGTGAGGCGGCGCTAACGTCCGCAGTATGACAAAGGCAATGAAGCCGATAAACAGGATACTAACGATCCGGCCTTCGCGGTTCGCAAACGCCGTTTGAGTCGCGCGGATCAGGCTTTGCCACAACTGCGGAATGTCACGCGCGGTTAACCCTAATGCGAGCAGCAGCAAACTCAGCATCGCCCAACCACGCAGCAAGCCCATCAATCCGGTGAACAAAATCAACAGACCAACGACGCCCGTGCCGAGGAAAAAAGAGAAGGCAAGTTTCTCTGACGAATTTACGAATTGAAGCGAGAGTCTTTTTGTGAGGCTGTGTCCGACAGAAAGTAGTACGAATGAAACCGCGACCGCGGCGACGAGATCGAAAACGTGGTCCAGGATGGCGAGTGGTCCACGCGCATACTCAGCCGCAGCACCGAGGTAGATGTGAGCCACAGTCGCGGCAATGCAAAGGGCCGCGATGAGAATCACCGCGGCTCTCGAAGCACTAAAAAGACTGTCTGTTTTTGTAGCTGCGGGAGATTGAGACATGCAGGCTTCGTTTCAACCGTCAGAGTTGACGCTTGTGAGGAACGTCGCTCACGCTTTCGGCTGGCATACCAGAATAAACTGGTATCCGAACAGCGTCTTTCTGAGCCTGGTCAAACCCCAGTTCAGCATGTGGAGAAAGCTTAGGATCCGGCCTTTACTGGTCGCCGGCAAGATTAAGGGTAGCGGTATGGGCGTCACACTCGTGCTGAGCACCTCGAAACCGCAATCGTTTGCAATTCGTTTCGAGCTCGCCAACGTGAAGAAGCGAAGATGAGTTTCGTCAAGAATGCCCACGCGGCTGTAATTGAATCGTCCAAAAAGCAGGTTTAGACGAACCCAGATATTCGCAACGTTAGGCAGAGACATCAGCACTTTGCCGCCGGGCTTGAGTTGTTGGGCCATACTTCGCAAGAACTGCTGTGGGTTGCGAAGGTGTTCGACAACATCGCCCAGCACGATGGCGTCGTATTTTCCTAAACTCGAAAAATCTATCTGCTCCGCGTCGCCAACAATCATGCGATGGCAATGCTGCTCGGCAATCTTTGCCATCTCTACATCACTTTCGACCCCAGTGACGACGCAGCCACGCTTTGTCATCTCCGCACTGAGATAACCCGTCGCCGTGCCTACTTCCAATACTTCCTCAGGTCGTTCACGTTCGATCCATTCGAGAATCTGCGAATGACTGCTGTAGGGATCGTCGCGCTTGTAGGTGTAATGCGCTCCGTCAATGTCGTATTTGGGCTCATACATCAGTTTTGCCTTATGAAGCCTATACGTCAGGGCGGCTTTCACACAATTGAATGCATACGAGATGCCGTTTACGTAACAGATCTCGTCTCCATAATAGGTGGGAATCGGTCGTTCGCAAATACGCAGACCCGCCTCGTGAAACTGGATCAAGATGTCAGTATCGAAGTGCCACTCATTTGAATTTTGACGAAACGGAACTTTCTTGAGTGCCGCACAACTGTACAAGCGGTACCCTGAGTGAAACTCGGAAAGACGCATACCCGTGATCCGGTTTTCCAGCCACGTCAGGATTTTGTTGCCGACAAACTTGTATTTGGGCATACCGCCCGCGAGTGGATCGCCACCGTTGGCCATGCGGGATCCAAACACCATGTCAGCCTCATCAGTTTCCAGCGGCGCGAGCAATTCCGGCAACACTTCGGGCGCATACTGCCCATCCGCGTGCAGCATCACAACAATGTCGAGCCCGCGCGCGATTGCATAATCGTAGCCGGCCTTCTGGTTTCCGCCGTACCGCAGGTTCTTCGCGTTTCTGTGAATCGTGAGCTTTTCGACCGTCTTGGCGTGCTTGTATCCGATCGCGGCGTAGTACGTGTTGTCTGTAGAGCAGTCGTCGAAGAGAAACACCTCGTCGACTTTGTCCCAAACCTCTTGAGGAATGCGATCGAGGGTCCAGTCGAGTTTGTTTACGGCGTTATAGGCAATGACGAAAATGCCGATGCGCTTTTTGCTCACGAGAAACTCCTCCGGACAGATACACGTCTAGCGGCAGATTGGGAATTACCTTCGGCAAGCATTATGCCGAAGAAAACTCTACAGATTTGGCCGATTTTCTTGAGTTCGAGTGGGCGCTTCGACAACAAGTGCTCGCCAGCGAGCACTCCGCGGGACCGGCTCAGTTCACCTCTTCAATGCCGTTTTCCGCAACTTTGTACTTTCGTCCGCAGCGCTCACAACTCGTAATCGGGGCGGGATCCGGCTTCAAGGGGCGACCGCAGAAACACACCCAACCACCATGTTGCGCAGGGTTTCCATAGATTAGTTCATATGGGCGAACGTCACGGGTTACGACCGCGCCGGCTCCGATTAGGCAGCGCTTCCCAAGTCTGACGCCGCAAACTATCGTCGCGTTCGCACCGACAGTGGCTCCTTCTTCAATCCATGTTTCGACTGGAACCCAACCGGCATCGCGGCTTCGCGGGGTGAGATCGTTAGTCAGAACCGCGTTTGGACCAAGAAATACGTTGTCTGCTACGTGTACGTGCTCCCACACGCAGACGCCGTTCTTGATCGTTACGTTGTTTCCGATCGTGACTCCACTTTCGATAAAAGCGTGATCGCCGATATTGCAATGAGAGCCGATAACAACGTTTTTGAGGACATGAGCGAAGGCCCAGATGCGAGTGCCTGGGCCAATCGCATCTGTTTCCACCAGGGCTTTTTCGTGGATAAATGGTGCTTCGTTCAGTTCACCCATAGACGGACAGTTGAGACAGCAACCGCAATGCTGCTGCTCAAACGGCGCGGGAAAGGTGGTGGCTGGTTGGGCGCTAACGACCGCGGCGCTTCAGTATCAGGTAGCCAACTGCGACAACAATGACAAGAACGGCTACGATGGTCATCCAGTCAAATCGCATTGATCGGGAGTGCTCCTCTGACAGAGTTTAATCGAGCTGTTTTCAAGTAAAAACTAATGGCGAACCGGCAAACGCGGAAACTGTGTCGGCGTCGCGGCGGAATTCTGCTTCGCTTTTAATGCTTCCCCGTAATGATAGATCACACGGTCTTTGTCGGGCACCAGGCCCGCAACCTCAATGTCGTTCTTGATCACTGCTGCAAACTGTTTACTACCGCGGACCACCGCGTCGTCACCTTTTTTGAAACCCCAGACGAGAGCTGCCGGTGCAGTGTAAGGGAAAATCAATGCCGATGTCGCGGCAGCTCCGACTGCAAGCACGCCCTTGCGACTGTCGCCTTCAGCGGCTGCGGTCAAGAGAACAGGGATTTTTGTTCCGTCCATGGCCACGATCTGTTCCATCTCAAACGTGAGGGCGCCACCGCGGCCCATGATTCCGGCCTTCTTCAGGCGCACAATCTTCGCGCGCGCGATGGTCCCACGTGGAATGATTAGCGCGCCGTCTACAAAAACAGGGCGTGCTACGGAAAATGCAATCGTGTTGTTGATCTTGAAGATTGCGGAAGACACTGGATAAAGCGTTTCCACTAAGACGACCGTGCCCTGCGGCAGCTTTACGGTTTTGACGAGCGACTGCGGCGTTGCGCCGCCTGTTTCGGGAAGGTTGGGCGGTCCATTCGGAACCACGGACATGACCTGCAAGACGTTTTCCGGCACGCCGCGTCGCTTCAGATCGTCGAGCACTGGGGGGAAGATGTCGAAGTTGCATGAAGAGGAGAGGATGGTGGCGATGACGAGGTCGGACTTCATGCCATTGTGAACCATGCGCAGGACGTCGCGGTTGGTCAGGATGCGTACCGCGCGCGGCTTACTCGTTGTGACCTGCGCGAATGTTTGAGCGGGGGTCGTAAAAAGCAGAATGACAGTGATGGTCAACCAGTGCTTCCAGTTCATCGTCGGACTCCTGGTGTGCGCGCAAACTTATGGGTGAAAGTTCCCGTGGCAAGCAATGTGCCCGGGAAAAACCCCGTAATTCGTGGTATATGACGCCCGGCGGGTGGGCGCTTCAGACACAACTGCTCGCCAGCGAGCACCTGAGTTGTAAATTTGATGGGTGTTCGCAGCCACAAAAAGGCACAAAAAGCACAAAATGTATTTTCAGTTTTTGTGTTCCTTGTGCCTTTTTGTGGCTAAACGCTCACCTTTGAGGCCATGGCTTCGAGCTCCGTCAGTACGCCCTTCTCGAGGTGTAGCCGCTCGGAGGCGAAGCTGGCGGCGTGTGGGTCGTGCGTCACGAGCATGATCGTCTTATTCAGCTCGTGATTCAAAGTTGAAAGGATTTGCAGGATCTCTTCACCGGAACGCGCGTCGAGGTTGCCGGTCGGTTCGTCAGCGAGAATCAAATCAGGGTCGGTAACGATTGCACGCGCGATCGCCACGCGCTGCTCCTGACCACCCGAAAGTTGTTTTGGCTGATGATGCATACGGTCGCTTAGCCCGACGAGATCAAGCGCGGTCTCGACGTTCTTGCGTCGCTCAGCCTTCGATAGCTTCGTCAATAGCAAAGGCAGCTCGACATTCTCAAACGCAGTCAGCACGGGCACGAGGTTGAATGTCTGAAAGATGTAGCCGATGTGTGCGTTGCGCCAGGTTGCAAGGTCCCTCTCCGACATGCGCGTCAATTGTGTTCCCATCACTTCGACTTCGCCGGCGGTTGGACGATCGATTCCCGCCAGGAGATTCAAAAGAGTCGACTTGCCTGAGCCGCTCGGCCCCATCAGCGCCAGAAAGTCTCCCTCATACAACTCGAGATCGACGTTATCCAATGCCACGACCTCAAAGCCGTCGCGATTGAAACTCTTACTCACGTTGCGTACTCGCACTATCGGTTCAGACATTTCTTATCCTCAGCTATTGAACTTTGACGCGATCGCCATCGCTTAACTTATCGACTCCCACCACTGCGACAGATTCGTTGCCACTCAGACCGTCAAGAACGACGTAGGCATCTGCCGATTCCTCTCCGGTACGGATTGTTCGTTGCTCAACCTTGTTACCCTTTACGACAAACACAAACGCGTTGTTGTCTTTTTTCACGACTGCGGCTTTGGGAACGAGCACACGCGCGATCGAGCTATTCTCAGTTGCGGACGCTTTGTCAGAAAGGAAGTTAACGCGCGCATTCATCTCCGGTCGCAACTGCTCGTTTGGGTTTTCGACCTTCACCTTTACCTGAACAGTGGACTTCGCGCGATTCGCCTCCGGCGCGATCTCTTCAATGAAGCCCGTGAATCGTAGGTTCGGATACGCCTCGGGAATGATCTCGGCCCTTTGGTTCGGTTTTAGACGCGCAAAGTCAGTTTGGCTAATGTCGAGCTCGACTTGTAAGTCGGTCAGGTCCGCGAGATCGACAACAGACGTGCGTGCACCCGAGCCGCCGAAAGCCGACGGGCTGACCATCTCGCCACGTTCGACAATTCGTTCGAGCACTGTTCCAGAGACAGGCGCTCTGATTTCCGTGGCGGCGAGTTGTGTGTTCGCGTAGTCGAGCGCCGCCCTCATTTGTTGCACTTCTGCTTCGCCGGCGCGAATTTCTTCTTTGCGTGGTCCGATGTCGGTCATCGCACTTGACTGGCGCGCGGCCTGGAGCATCGCTGCCGCGCTATCACGTTGCGCGAGTGCGCGATCGAACTCTGCTTTCGAAGCAACACCGGAGCGGTAGAGTGAATCAGCGCGCTGAAACTCGGCCTCAGCGTTCTTCAGGTTCGCCTCTGCTTGTAAGACAGCGGCTCTGTCTTTCAGTTTTTCTTCGGGACGCGAGCCGGTGCGCAGACGATCCAGTCGCGCCTGGGCGGCGGCGAGATTGGCCTTCGCCTGGTTTACTTGCGCGCGAAATTCGCTGTCTTCGAGCCGGACCAGCACTTGCCCTTCCTGGACCAGGTCGCCCTTCTCGACGCCGATCCATGCAACGCGTCCCATCACTTTCGCGCCGACCGCGATCTTGTGATGGGCCACGACGTAACCGGAGGCTGACAGGACACTCTCGCCTGCAGCAGCGCCGCCAGTCTCGACGCGAACGGGAGCCGCCGAGATCGTTTTCGTCCCGGAAAAGAGAAACACGTAACCGAGTGCGAGCAACGCGATGAGCGCCGCGATTCCGAGCAGGAGAAGCTTTGGTGTGCGATTCGATCCGGCCGGCGACGGCGCGGGGCCGCGATCGATCTTCAAGCTCCGCAGACGCTTGTTTAGGTCGTCCTGACCTTCTTTTGTTTTAGTGCTGGTTACCATGTTTTGTTAACGCCAAACGATCTACGCTCGTAACGCGTCGACGATCTTGAAGCGTGAGGCGCGGATTGAGGGCAACAACGATCCGATCAATCCGATAACGCCGCCAAAGATCAACGCAAAGATCATCAAATCAAACGTCACGCGAAAGTTGAACGCAATCTCACTAAACGTTACCCAATTCGAAGTACCAGTCGAAACAAAGTTCAACGGCAGCGCGAGGAGGATTCCGATCGCGGCGCCAATCAATGCGATCGCCACTGACTCGAGAATAAATGCGATCAGAATGCTGAGCCGGCTAAACCCGAGCACGCGCAGCGTCCCAATCTCTTTCGTTCGTCGTGCCACCGCGGCGTACATCGTGTTCATACCCGCGAAACCTGCGCCCACAGCCATGATGAACGAGATGAAAACCGCCAACCCCTTCAGCGCGCCCGAAGCCGTCCCTTGCTGGTCCTCGTAGAAACCGCGTTCCGACACGGCTTTCAAATGAAGCTTTGGATCGTCAGTGATTCGCTTGCTGAGTGCCGCGAGAGAATTCTGATCTTTCACCCGCATCAACACGGACGAGTAGCCGTCGCGCTTCGTCGTGCTGGCGAGCGAGTTGATATCGACCCAAATCTCCGACTCAAAGGCTTTGCCGGCCGAGTCAAACAAACCGACAACCGTGTAATCCGTTGTTTGAATCCGAAAACGATCGCCGATATCGAGTCCCTGGAATCGCTCCGAGATCCGTTTCGAAACAACCGCTTCCGTCAGGCCCGGTTGAAATATCCTGCCGCCGACGGTTTGAAATCCCGAGCGCAACTTAAACGACATTGGACCAACGCCGCGCACGGTCACATTTGAACCCTGACTCATTCCTTTGCGAGCTTTGTAGATCAACGTGACGAGCTCGCCCGCGGCGAGTGGTTTGTCGGCTTCGCGCTCAACTCCGTCGAGGTACATCAGGTCGTTGAAGTTCTCACGCGTTACTGAGCTGTTCAGCTCGGCCGTACTGCCCTCGCGCAGGACAATCATGTTTAGTGGCTCACCACTGCTCGCGAGGGTCAGGTCGATACCGCGTGCGAGCGCCATCACCATCAAGAAGACTGCAACCGTCAAACCGATCGTGAATGCAGTTGCAAGCGTACTGCCTTTTCTGACGACGATGTTTCGAATGTTGTACTTGAGCGGTAATGCCATGTTATTCAGTGCTCCGCAGTGCTTCGGCGATCGTCAGACCAGAAACTCGATACGCCGAATAGATCACGCTGATCAATCCGACAAGGATCGACAATACAAACGCGGCGGCGAGCGTTTGGCTCGTGGGCACGAACGAGATGAAGTTCGGAATGTACAGACTCAGATCCACCGAACGGAAGATCAAGGCCGCGGCGCCGACTCCGATCGCGGCGCCGATACATGCCACCGTCAGAGCCTCGCCGAGAAACAGGGCCGTAATCGTGCCGCGCTGAAAACCGATCGCCTTTAACGTGCCGACCTCCTTCGTGCGCTCGCGCACGGTCATCGCCATCGTGTTGCCCATCACGAGCAGGAGTGAAAACGTGATCGCAGCCATGATGCCGTAAAGAAACTGTTTGACTCCGCCCATCATCGTCTGGAAGCTCAAAGCGAACTCGCGTTCGCTCTCGGTCTTCGTGGGCGCATCCGTGTTTGCGAAGATCGAATCGACTGCCTGGCTTACGCGCGGAACGTCCTCGGGCGTGTTTGCCATGATGCTGAAAGTGCTGACCTGATCCTTGGCCCACGCGGGGAGCAGCTCGTTGAGATAGTCGTAATGAAAGTAGAGTGTCTTTTCGTCGCCGCCGGTGTAAACACCACGAACAATAAATTCGACACTCTGGTTATAGATTGGGCTCTTTAACGTGACGCGCTGTCCGGGAGTAAAACCGTAAAGCGTGACGAGCTTCGCTCCGACGATAGCTCCCTGCCGATCGCTGATGAAGGCTTGCCAGTCGGCATCGGACATCTTCACTTCAGGAACTACTTCACGCAGCTTGCGCGCATCCACCGCGAAGTTTGCGAAAAAGTTTTTCTCGTCTTTGTAAATGCCGCCAAACCAGCTAAACGGCATCGCGTCCTTCACGCCCGGAACGGTCTTTATCTTTTGAAGATGAGCCATGGGTATGACAAAGCCGAGCGAAACCGCGTGGCGCGACACCAGTCGCAGCGGACTCGCTTCATCCGTGCCGCGGTCAAACTCCGTCAAGATCGTAGCGAGGCTGATGATCAGGAAAAGCGAGACAACGAGGCTGGAGATCGTGAGCAGCGTCCGCCGCTTGTTCCGCAGGATGTTCTTGAAGATTAGCTTCGCATACTTCATACGTAGTCCACCCTCTTTTTAGAACTGCTGGCCGATGTCTGGGCGTTTATGAGCGATACGCACGTGCCGCCAAAAGGTTTCCCGCATTGTAAGCCACAAAAAGCACAAAAGGCACAAAGGAAATTCCCTTGTGCCTTTTGTGGCAATCCGTCGGGGCTGGGGGTTAATGTGAACGGAGCTGGTGACCGTCGAGATCTTCTTCCTGAAGGAACCTCACCGCCATCACACCATACTGCTTCAAACGGCGGTAGAGTTTGCTGCGATCGATCCCGAGCGCGGCTGCGGCTCGCACCTGGTTTCCACCAAATTGTTGTAAGACTGAAAGAATGTAGCGCTTCTCGATTTCGGCAAGCGGAACGGTGTCGTTCATGTAAGCCTGAAGCACTTGCCTGAAATCCTCGGAACTCGGTTGCGGAGCTGCGGTCAGAATCTCCGGCGGCAGGTCCGCAGTGTCCAGCTCGTCGTCAAGACCGATGGCTAGCGCGTACTCGATCGTGTTTTCGAGCTCGCGAACGTTTCCGGGCCACGGATAGTCGCAAAGAGCACGCATCGCTTCCGGTGTGAACTTTCTCACGCGCTGACCGTTTCTCTCCGACTTCATGTGCAGGAAGTGATCGACTAACAACTTCACGTCGTCACCACGTGTGCAGAGTTCAGGGACGTGCAACGGCAGAACTCGCAACCGGTAATAAAGGTCAGGACGGAAACGACCCTCCGCGACTGCCTGTGCGAGATCACAGTTGGTCGCCGAGATGATGCGTACGTCGATCGCGATGTTGGCCCGAGCTCCGATGCGGCGCACCGTCCGTTCCTGCAGGACGCGCAACAACTTCGCCTGCGCGGAAAGATTCAGCGCATCGACTTCGTCGAGAAACAACGTGCCGCCGGAAGCTTTTTCGAACAGACCACTGCGATTCTCGTGCGCGCCGGTGAACGTGCCGCGCTGGTGACCGAAGAGTTCGGCTTCGATGAGCGTTTCGGGAATGGCGGAACAGTTGATATCAACGAAGGCGTGGTCGCGACGCGGGCTCTGATCGTGGATCGCACGGGCGGCAAGTTCTTTGCCGGTTCCGGTCGCTCCGGTAATGAGCACTGAAGCGTCGGTAGGGGCAACACGCTCGATTACGGAAAAGAGTTTCTTCATCACCGGCGACTGGCCGATGAGGGTTGGGGATTTGAAATTACCAGGTCGGAAGGTTTCCTTACGATCGTTGGCTACCGTGGTGGACCGTGCGTTGTTGGTCGCATGGTTGGTGGACCATCCATCAATAGCAGTGGGAGTTACTAGGGGCATTAAGTAACTAAACTCCTTCTGGGTGAAATCCTCGTCAATAGCGGTTGAAGAAGGGCCGAGTCGGGGAACCGGACCATTCCTCTCGAAACTGCTGTAACAAAACGCCGAAACGTCTTGATGTTCCGAATACTGACCAACGTCGCAATAACGAACCGTTGTTCCGGTGCGTTACATACACTGGTTGGTCGAGGGGCGACGGAGCAATACTTTGTTCGTGAAAAATGAAGAGAAACTGTTCGAGACCTTACGGTTTTGGGTAAAGCTCAGGAATTGCTAACTCAAACAGATCCTTCGGATCGAAACCTAGACATTTGAATCCGTGGCACTCTTCGCAAGAACGGGGCCATGGACTCCTATCGTCATTTTCTTCACAATTCTCAGAAAATCTACGCTAAAAAATGTTTATCACGGTTAGCTTGTCCAGCATTCGGACTCTGATTTCTAGAAATTGGAAATGCGGCTCAACTGACTGGAACAAACCGGGGATTATTCCTTTAATTCTTCTGCTTGAGAAAATGAGCGCACACTATGCGGCTACGTGAGGCTGGGAGTCTGTGCGGTACCGGACATTAAGGTGGTCTTTTTCTCGCGCGCTAAATCAATGTTGGCTATCAGACTTTACATTTCCGCGCTGACACTCGCCTTTCTCTTCCTCGTGATTGCTAATCGAGGTTTGGGAATTCTCGAAGCTGTCGTGATCACTTGCGCGATTGTTTTTCTCATTCTTGACGTGAGAACCGATCTGCAAACTCTCAAAATCGAATTCAGCTTGTTGCAAGAGTTGGAGCAACGCATCTCCGAACTTCGTCGCCAAATTCCATAAACATGAACGTTCTTATCATCAACCTTATCGTGAGTTTCTTCGCCGCGCTCGTCCTGCACGAGTTGGGACATTATTTCGCCGCGCGGATGTGTGCTGTTCCAATCAAGCAGGCGGGATTCGGATGGGGACCCAAGCTTTACGGTGTTCGCCTGAGTGAGGTTGATTGCCAGGTGCGTCTGCTTCCGGTCGGCGCGTACGTGCAGATGGATATGCTTGCTTTGCAGCGGCGACCGTTGATGCAGCAGTTGTTTGTGCTGGGTGCAGGCATCGGCGTCAACCTTGTGCTTGCTGTTTTGACGTGGGGTTCGCTGTTTGGCGCGCTCAATCTCGCACTCGCGATTGGCAACGTGATTCCGTTTTACCAGCTCGACGGGTGGAAGAGTGGCATGGTGATTTGCCGCCGCATGTTTGGACGACCGAGCCCGCTCGTCGAGTGGATACTGACGCTCGGTGGTGGAGCGATCGCGCTCGCAGTTTTAATTCGAGCATTTCTTAACGTGTAATTCGACAGATGAGCACACCGTTTTGGGGAAATATCGACAGCCGGCGTCTCGCTCGTGCTTACATCGCGCTAACCTTCGCGCAGGACGTGGCGAAAGGTTACGCTAAAGAAAACGCGTCGTTGCATCCACTGCTATCAGCGCTCGATATGACTGCGAAGTTGATTGAAGAGATTCTTGAGGATGTACTGCCGGAAGAAGAGGGAAAAGTAGAGCCACAGATAACACAGATTATGTAAACCGTGTTACCTGTGGCCCGGTTTTAGATTACATACCCATTCCGCTCATGCCGCCCATACCACCTGGCATTGCGGGACTACCCTTATCGTCCTCGGGTAATTCAGAGACCATCGCTTCGGTCGTCAGCATCAAGCCGGCGATTGAAGCCGCATTCTGAAGTGCCGTTCGCGTGACCTTCGCCGGGTCGATAACACCAGCCTTTACCAGATCCTCAAACTGCTCGGTTGCCGCATTGAAGCCGATGTTCTCGTTCTTTTCGGAGCGGATACGCTCGACAACGACTGCGCCTTCCTTACCGGCATTCTGCACGATCTGTCGGAGCGGCTCTTCCAACGCGCGACGCACGATGTTGACGCCGATCTGCTCGTCGGGATCGCCTTCGCCGTCTGCGTTGATCTGGAACTTCTCGAGCGCCTTGGCCGCTCTCACTAAAGTGACGCCGCCACCGGGAACAATTCCTTCCTCGACAGCCGCGCGAGTCGCGTGCATCGCATCCTCGACGCGAGCCTTCTTCTCTTTCATCTCGGTCTCGGTTGCCGCACCGACTTTGATCACGGCGACGCCGCCGACGAGCTTCGCGAGTCGCTCCTGGAGTTTCTCGCGATCGTAGTCAGAAGTCGTATCTTCGATCTGTGCTCGCAGGGTCTTGACGCGACCTTCGATGTCAAACTGTTTGCCGGCGCCTTCGACGATCGTGGTGTTGTCTTTATCGATCGTGATCTTCTTGGCGCGTCCGAGGTCTTCGAGCTTGACGTTCTCGAGTTTGATACCGAGATCCTCGCTGATGACCTTGCCACCGGTAAGAATCGCGATGTCTTCGAGCATCGCCTTGCGACGATCACCGAAGCCGGGAGCTTTCACGGCAGCGATGTTCAGCGTGCCGCGCAGCTTGTTAACCACGAGGGTTGCGAGTGCTTCGCCTTCGACGTCTTCCGCGATAATGAGCATCGGCTTGCCGAGTTTCGCAACCTGCTCGAGCAGCGGCAGCAGATCTTTCATCGAGCTGATCTTCTTCTCGTTGATGAGGATCAGCGGATTATCGAGCACTGCTTCCATGCGCTCCGGATCCGTGACGAAGTACGGGCTCAGGTAACCGCGATCAAACTGCATACCCTCGACGACCTCAAGCGAGGTCTCCATCGTCTTCGACTCTTCAACGGTGATCACACCGTCTTTGCCCACTTTGTTCATCGCTTCGGCGATGATGTTGCCGATCGTCTGATCGCCATTCGCGGAAACTGTTCCGACCTGGGCGATGGCGTCGCCCTTCACCGGCTTCGAGAGTTTCTGGATCGTAGCAGTCGCATGTTCGACAGCCTTGTCGATACCACGCTTGAGCGCCATCGGATTCGCACCCGCGGCAACGGTCTTCACGCCTTCGCGGAAAATCGCCTGTGCCAGCACGGTCGCGGTGGTAGTGCCGTCGCCGGCGACGTCCGACGTCTTCGAAGCGACTTCACGCACCATCTGAGCGCCCATGTTTTCGAGCGCGTCTTTCAGTTCGATCTCTTTTGCGACGGTGACGCCGTCTTTCGTGATCGTCGGGGAACCAAACTTCTTGTCGATTACAACGTTGCGGCCCTTTGGACCGAGGGTGATCTTCACCGCGTCAGCGAGCTGATTAATGCCACGCAAAATCGCTGCACGCGAGTCCTCACCGTGAATGACCTGCTTTGCCATCGTTATTTACCACCTTTCTTGCTGCCGCCGCTGGCCGCGCCGGCGCGTTCAAGAATTCCGAGGATTTCGTCCTCGCGCATGATGAGAAGCTCTTCGCCGTCGATCTTGATTTCAGAGCCGCTGTATTTTCCGAAAAGAACGCGATCGCCCTGCTTCACGTCGAGGGGCTGGCGGGTGCCGTCGTCCTTGTATTTGCCTTCGCCGACGGCGATGACTTCGCCTTCCTGCGGTTTTTCTTTGGCGGTGTCGGGGATAATGATGCCTCCTCGCACCTGCTCGCCTTCCTCGATTCGCCTCACGATGACGCGATCATGAAGAGGTCTGATGTTTGTTGCCATGACCTTGGTCTCCTTTCAATTCTGCTCAATCTTGGTAATTGGATTATTGATAACTGCGATATGCTAGCACTCTCTGAGTATGAGTGCTAAAGAATAGAGCTACTAAGCGGGCTTGTCAACAGGTGCGCTGGCCAGCGAGGTACAAGATCGAGAAGCGGATTAGCGGGAGGCGGCCTTCTTTTTATAAAGGGGTTTTGCGCTGTCCGGGGGCGCTTCCTGGCTTTTATACAGGGCGACGCGTTTGGCGAGCGTGTTGCGGTGGATGCCGAGGACGGCGGCCGTGTTTGAGAGGTGTTGTTTGTGGAGCGCGAGCGCCTTCTTTATATAAAGCTTCTCGAATTCGCAAAGGGCCTCGTCCAGAAGAATGTGGCCCTCGAGCATCTCGTCGATCAGGCTTTCGAGTCGGGTACGCATTAGAGCTCTTTTCCGGTTATCAATCGATACGCTTCCAGGTAACGCGCAGTGGTGGCGGCGGCGATCTCGGCAGGAATCGCCGGTGCGGGCGGCTTCTTGTCCCAATCGAGTGTTTCGAGATAGTCGCGCACGAACTGTTTGTCGAACGAAGGTTGTGAACGCCCGGGCTCGTATTCGTCAGCAGGCCAGAATCGTGAGGAGTCAGGCGTCAGCACTTCATCAACCAGCAAGAGCCGTCCGTCCTTATCCAATCCGAATTCAAACTTTGTATCCGCAATGATGATGCCGCGCTGCCGCGCGTACTCGTGGGCTTCCGTGTAGAGACGCAGCGACGTGTCGCGCAGTAGGGCCGTGTTCTCCGCGCCGATGATCTCGCGTACTTGATCTTCAGTGATGTTTTCGTCGTGTCCTTCTTCTGCCTTCGTCGAAGGTGTGAAGATGGCTTCGGGAAGTTTTGCTGACTCGACGAGGCCTTCGGGAAGCTTGTGACCGCACACGCTGCCGGTCCGCCGGTAATCTTTCCATCCTGAGCCGACGAGATAACCACGTACGACACATTCCACCGGAAAAACTTTTGCGCGACGCACCAACATCGCACGTCCTTGAAGTGTCGGCGCGTGACGTTGGAGCGCAGGCGGCATCGCGTCCACATTGCTTTCGATCAAATGGTTTGCGACGACGTGTCCGAGTTTCTCAAACCAGAATTCGGAGAGAGCAGTCAGCACTTCGCCTTTACGTTCGATCGGCGTCGGCAGTATGCAATCGAAAGCGGAAATGCGATCGGTGGCGACGATGAGCAGGCTCTCGTGGTCGACCTCGTAGACGTCGCGCACTTTTCCGCGGCGATGTAACTTCAGATCAGAAAGCGATGTTTGAAGAACAGGTGCAGCACTCATTGTTTGATGGATAGAGGGCGGATTGTGCTCGCGCCCAAAACGTTTGTCAAGATTAAGGGTGATTTATTGCTTCACGCAGTCGCCGGATTTGTGCGGCGTGGTTATGCCCATGCGCGGCATAGATCTTCAACCAGTCTTCCGCTGTGTAGCGACCGCTTTCACTATGAGTGCCGGCACGCTTCCAATCGTCTTCGGTCATAAGGTTAATAACCTGCATGGTCGATTGACGCGCATAGCGAAATGCTTCGAGAGCGGGGCCCATGTCTCGCTCGTTGTAACGGAGTCGTGTGGCAAACTTATCCTGATCGTATCCCTGGATCAGGGGATTATCTTCGACCAGGAGTTTTCGTAGTCTCCAGGCGGATGTGCTTTCACTGTCACCGAGATGGTGGATGATTTCGCGCGCGCTCCATTTGCCGGGGATGGGATGCGCTCCGAGGCTGTCGGCGGGAAAACCGTCGAGGGCGTTAATGACTTCATCGTATCCGGCGGCGTACGTGGCAATGAGTTGTCTGCGTTCTTCGGGTGTCATTTTGATCGTTCCTTTTACTAAAGTATGGTGAATCAGGATAGCTAGTCAGAGCAAGTGTGGGGTATCTTAGTTCATCTTCCGATTGGGAGGAATCACTTTGGGGCTTGAACACAGAGCCGCTTCTCCTGTACTATTCGCCCGAACCGAGTTGCGCCAATGACCCCGTGGTGCTTGCCCTCTGAGCCTCCTGTCAGTTTCATTTCGACGACTAACTCCGATGGCCACAGCTACTGACAGACAGAAAACAGCCAAAGAAAACTTCGCTGTTCCCGACTCCGGCGAACGTAAAGTCTCGCTGCTGGTAGTAGAGGACGACGAAAACATCTCAACCGCAATCAGCGAGTATTTCTCGCGCGCGGGCTACAACGTCAGAACCGTTGAGGACGGACTGAACGGCGTAAAAGCCGCTCTCGACGATCCTCCTGACGCCGTGGTCCTCGACCTGATGCTGCCGAAAATGGACGGTCTCGCAGTTTGTAAGGAACTGCGCGAGAAGGTCGGGTACCTGCCGATTCTCATGCTTACAGCCAAGGACGACGTTGTCGATAAGGTGCTGGGGCTGGAGATGGGCGCCGACGACTACATTACCAAGCCGTTCAGCCTGCGCGAGCTGGAAGCCCGCATCAAGTCCGTACTGCGGCGGACCAGAAATGGCCCACCGACGGATGGAATGCGAGACGAAGCGCCGATCGTCCGCGGCAGGCTGCGCATCGATTCAGCGAAGCGCGAAGTGACGATTGGTGACCGGCAGGTTGAGCTGACGCCGAAGGAGTTTGATCTGCTTCGCCTGTTTGCGTCGAATCCGGGCCGGGTGTTTCCGCGCAAGTACCTCCTCGAGAAGATCTGGGATTATTCCTATGAGGGCTACGACAGAACGATCGACTCACACATCAATCGCCTGCGAGCCAAGATCGAAGAGAACCCCGAGAACCCGCAGATGGTCCTGACCGTCTGGGGCATCGGTTACAAGTTCAGCGACGAGCAATAGGTCCTATAAGCACATAGGACCTATACCCTCACAAACTCCTTTAAGAAATCCGTAGCAATTCCCGCCCGACTTATTGTATTCTTCCGCACAGTTTGTACAACATATGGGCTCGGCCCCCCTGAGTCCGTTCCCCCGACGCTGTTTGAAAGTGGAGGAGTCGAGATGAATCGTATCGTGCGGCGGCTTCTGCCTGCTGGTTTGTTAGGGACTGCCCTGTTGACATTCGCTGTGTCCTCGCAAGCGCAAGACACGAATGTCGGTAGCCGAGCGGCAATCACAGTCCTTGACAGCACCAAGGAGCAGGATGGACTGCTTGGCTCTGTCCGTCGAGTCAAAACCGAGACGGCAAAGATCGAGTTAAAAGACGGTCAAGCTGTCGAAGGACCACCCCAACTGGTCGAACTTACTACCTACGCAATTGCAGGCAATCGAGTTGAAAATACCTCCTATCCCATCAAGGGCAGTCTTGTAGGCAAAGAAGAATATAAATATGACGAGCGCGGCAACATCATCGAGATGACCGTGCGAAACGATCGTGGCGCGATCCTCGGTCGCGAAGCCTACAGTTATGAGTTCGACAAGTTTGGAAACTGGACGAAGATGGTCACGAGTCTCGTCGTGTTTGAAAACGGTGAGCTGAAGCGGGAGCCGGTCGAAGTCACTTACCGCACCGTTACCTACTACTACGACGACACGATCGCGAAGATCGTTGAGGAGCCAGAACGCGAACTCGCGCCGAAAGCGCCGGCCGTTCCTGAACCTCGATCTGCCGTGGAGATCGCCGCCGAATCCGCCCCCGCATTTATGACAGTGAAATCCGTTGAATCCGCGGTAGAACCAGCCGCGGATAACACAGATGCTACCGCAAACGGATTATTTCTCGCTGGCCGCGACTTCCTCAGCCTCCACAAAGATCGCGAGGCGCTCAAAGCTTTCAAAGAGTCGATAAAACTGAATCCGAACGTCGCCGAGGCGCATTACGGTGTGGGTTTTGCAAACTTTCGTATGGGCCGGTTCAGAGACGCTGTCGATGCGTTCAAGAAAGCGACGCAGCTCGCTCCGCAAATGGCGAAGGCCCATTACGGTTTGAGTCTCGCTTACCAGGAATTGGGAATGGACAGGCAACTGCTCGAAGAGTACAGAATCCTGCAAACACTCGATAAGACGCTTGCGAAGAAGCTGGCCCAGACGTTCCCGCAGTTCAACTTCTCGTGTCGCGCCATTCAAGGCTGTCCATAGCCCGGTTAAAAGGAGTATTGATGCAGAATGATCGTTTCGTGGTGTTGACCGGACACCTCAATAACTATCCCCTTTCTGATCTCGTCGGAATTCTTCGTCACCAGCGCAAGTCGGGCCGACTCCTGATCGAGTATGCGAAAGGCCCGGCAACGTTCTTCTTCCAGAACGGCGAGCTGATCGACGCGCGCATGAACGAGCTCACCGGCTTGCAGGCGATCTGCGTCGCCCTCGCCCAGCCCGAAGCGTCCTTCAATTTCAATCCGTTGATACAGAGCCCGCGCCGGTCCATCGAGGCGTCGTTGCAACGCGCTGTGGCTGAGCTGTTCGGGTGCTGGGATGAAAGCTTTGCACAGATCGAAACGACTGTGGCGTCACAGCCTGAGGTGCTCGCGCTCCCGCCCGCGCCTCCTGTGCTCGTGCGGCGGCGCTCGCTGGTCCTGCTTGCCGCGGCGATCCTGATTCCCATCGGTCTATCGACCGTGATTGCCGTGACGGGAGCTTACAAAAACAACGCGACTGCCGAGACGGCAGTGCCGCCGAGTCAACCTCCGGTAGCGCCGGTTGCCGCCGAAATGGAAACACCCAAAGCTTCGGTTGCAAGTGTCGTCAAGCCGAACCGCGCTCCGGTTGAACGCAAGGAGGAGAAGCGAACGAAGCCTGAAACAAAGAGCAACACGGATGAAGTAGCCGCAGTTCAGCCGCCCGCAAAGGAGCCGGAGCAGGGATCACAATCGATCAGAGTTGTGATGCAGATCGAGAATGGGCGCGTGTTGAAAGCAGCAATCGCCAATCCGAGACCGGGCCTGGATAGTTACGAGGCGCTCGCTCTCCGAATCGCGCGGCAACGCCGGTTTCCGGCAACGAAGAACGGTGGTGAGACGGTAACGATTAATGTCAGTCGCTAGGGATCTTTTCACGCAACGCAAACCCGCGAAAGAGTTCAGAGTTCAGCCTTTAGGCGGCAGTCTCGGGCTCTCGACGAGCAAGCTAAAGCTTGAACTCTGAACTCTTTTCCCAACCGAGGTAACCCGATGCTATTTCTCGAAAGCAAAACCCTGAATCGTTCGGTCGAAACCGCCGCTCGGACGAAATTGCTCCAGGACCTCCAGGAGCGAAATGTTGTCCCACTGATCCGCTCGCATCGCCTCCGCTGCTTCGAAGACGTCCTGCTCGGCCTGGATCAAGTCAGCGAGGTGGAAAGGATGCTCGCGAACTCAACCGAGTCGACGATCGGCGAGCCGTACGTGCGCGGCGACCTCTTCTGCTTTCCGGATCATATCCTGTTCCTCGTATTCGAAGACGACGACGCCATTCGTGCGGGAATCGTTTACGAAGCGCGCACTCCCGAACCTTTCCGCAAGCTCGACTCGTTCTGTAATGACGTTCGCAACCTTTTGAAATCGCACGAACAGCAGATCGCGATCTCGTTCCCGGAGTGGGAAACCGGCGGCGCCGCGATGCCGCGTGGATTCAGAACCTTTGTCGAACGCCAGGACACTGACGCGCTCTACACAAGTCTGCGCAAAGAGACTATGAGCAAGCGCATCCTCGCCGCGTCGAAACTCGAAGACGAAAGCGCACGCCTGTTCCTGCGAACCGCGCGCAACGCGCACGAGGAGGGTTACGCCGCCAAACTTCTCACCGGCCACACCGAATCCGCGGACGTGCCGATTCAACGTCTCGAAGACGCCGGACTGGTCGAAAGGGAAGTCCAGATCAGTTGCCGCAGAACGGGCCACGCTCTGTTTCGTTTGCCGAATCCACATGCGCTCGCAGTCGTGACTGTCAGTGATGCAACGTGCAGCGAATGTGGCGCGCCTGTGGCTGATGAGAACGTCGAGGAAGTGATCGCGCCCACGCAGCTAGCTTCGTCATTGCTCGAAGACGGGTCGTGGCTGGTTAGCCGCATTCACTTTTTGTTGCGCGAGATGGGAGTGCCGGAGCGCGAGATCGCTCTTGGACCAGCCGAGGGCAACGGTTACGGCCAGTTGATGGCGAACATCTGTGGTGAGTCGTTCTTGATCGTGACGCGTGATGGTGATCTGACGCCTGCGTTCGCGCGTTGGAGCGTCGATCTGGAGATCGATACTGAGGCTTCGCATCTGATGATCGTCGCGACCGGCCGGATTCACAAAGAGGCGGGAGTGTTACTGCAAAATCACTCGCGACGTCGCGTCAGCGGTGGTCAGGATTTCGAAATGATAATTGCGGACGACGTGGCCACGGCTGGGCGTGAGCTGGAGCAGGCACTCGAGCGCGTCTCGCAGCGTGTCGTTGCGGAGCACCTGTGTGTGTTGGACAACAGTATCGGTTTCTCAGTTAGTCGACTGGTGTTGACAAAGTTTCAGCTGTTGCGAAGTGAGGCCCCGAAGGAAGTGGAGGTTGTCACTGAAAGCGAGCCGGAGTTCACACCGAGCGCACCGCTGTCGCTGGCCGCGCATGCTAACGGAAACGGTGATGGATTTGAGCCCTCAGTTTAGAGTTCAAGCTGCGTTTGCGTAGAACCTAAAGGTTGAACACTAAACACAGTCTCGATGAAGTCTGCTAAAAAATCCCCGACGCGACGCACCGACGATGAGCAGTGGACTCGAGACATAACCACCCTCCGACAAGCCGCAGAGGAGCTCGCTCAGCGTCGTCACAAACCGCAACACACTCCCTTCAATCAAATCGCCGAACTGTTGGACGATCCATTGCCCGCCGTACGCGAGAAAGCGGTTCGCGATCTTTATGCAATCGATCCGGATCAGGCAGCGACACTCGTGAACGATGCGCTTCGTGATGGGTCGCCGGAAGAGCGTCGCCGCATCGGCAGCGCGCTCGCTGATTCGGGTTTGTTATTCGAAGCGATCGACGATCTGATGGCGGCAGATCACGAAAACTGTTACAGCGCGTTTTCGTTGTTGTTTCTCGTCGCGAAGGCGGGAGTGGTCGAGCCGCTCGGTAATGTGATCGAGAAACACCCGAGTTTGGATCTTAGTCTCGCCGTAATCAGGTTACTGGCATCGAGTGGCGAACCTGAAGTCGCTTCAACACTGCAACGTCTCGCTGCAAACGAAGCACTTGCCCCGGAGCTCCGTTCCGCCGCCGCCGAATCTTTAAGCCGCGGATAACGCCGATAAACGCGATCTTTTTAATCCGCGTATATCCGCGTTACTATTCCTCACATACATGCGCTTTAAACTTCATTCGGATTATCAACCCAAGGGTGATCAGCCTGCGGCGATCGAAGGCCTCGTTAAAGGCCTGAACGACGGCGCCAAAGATCAGGTGCTGCTCGGTATCACGGGCAGCGGCAAAACGTTCACCATCGCAAGCGTTATCCAGCGCACGCAGCGCTCGACGCTCGTGCTCGCACACAACAAGACGCTTGCCGCACAGCTATTTCAGGAGTTCCGCACCCTGTTTCCCGATAACGCGGTCGAATACTTCGTCTCTTACTACGATTACTATCAACCCGAAGCGTACGTTCCCGCTGCCGACGTCTATATCGAGAAAGAAGCGATCGTCAACGAAGAGATTGATCGGTTGCGAATGTCTGCCACGCGCGCGCTTTTTGAACGTCGTGACGTGATCGTCGTGGCGAGTGTGTCGTGCATCTACGGACTGGGCGATCCCGACGCTTACTACGGCCTGCTTTTCTTCGTCGAGCCGGGCGGGCGCATGTCGCGCGACGTGCTGTTGCAGCGTCTGGTCGAGCTGCAATACGAACGCTCAGACATCAATTTTCAGCGCGGCACTTTTCGTGTGCGCGGTGACGTCGTCGAGATCTATCCGAGTTACCAGGACCAGGCGTATCGCATCGAGTTGTGGGGCGATGAGATCGACTCGATCTCCACGATCGATCCGTTGCTTGGCGAAGTGATCGAGAAGCACACGTCTCGCGTGCCGATCTATCCGAAGACTCACTACGTGATGTCGCGGCCGACGATCAAACGAGCGATCAAAACAATCCGCGAGGAGCTCGAGTGGTGGGAACCGAAGCTGATCGCGGAAGGAAAACTGGTTGAAGCGCAACGGCTTCACCAGCGCACCATGTTTGATCTCGAGATGATCAAGGAGATGGGTTTTTGTCGTGGCATCGAAAACTACTCGCGTCACCTGACCGGCAAAAATCCGGGCGAGCCGCCGCCGACGCTCATCGACTATCTGCCGCGCGATACGCTGATCATCATCGACGAGTCGCACCAGAGCATCCCGCAGGTGCGTGGCATGTTTGAAGGCGATCAGTCGCGCAAACGGACGCTGGTCGAGTATGGGTTTCGTTTGCCGTCAGCGTTGGACAATCGTCCGTTGAACTTCGCGGAGTTTGAGTCGCGTATCGGGCAGACGATCTACGTTTCGGCGACGCCTGGGCCATACGAGCTGACGAAGGCGAGTGGTGAAGTGGTGGAGCAGATCATCCGCCCGACTGGGTTGATGGATCCGGAACTGGAAGTGCGTCCCGTGAAGGGTCAGATTGATCACCTGCTCGAAGAGTGCCGGCAGCGTGCGGAGCGACATGAGCGTGTGCTCGTGACGACGTTGACGAAGCGCATGGCCGAAGACTTGACGGAGTATTTCACGGAGGTTGGCGTTCGCGTTCGCTACCTGCACTCGGATATCGAGACGCTTGAACGCATCAGGATCCTGCGTGATTTGCGACGCGGCGAGTTTGACGTGCTCGTGGGGATCAACCTCTTGCGGGAAGGACTCGATTTGCCGGAAGTATCGCTAGTCGCGATCCTGGACGCGGATAAGGAAGGATTTCTGCGATCGGAGCAGTCGTTAATACAAACGATCGGCCGTGCGGCGCGAAACTCACGCGGCAAGGCGATCCTGTACGCGGATCGTGTGACTGAGTCGATGAAGCGCGCGATCGAAGAAACGAAGCGGAGAAGGGCGATACAGGAAGTATTCAATCGCGAGCACGGCATCACGCCGCAGACGATCGTAAAGCCGATCGAGGCGATGTTGCTCACGGCCTCGGAGGCCGATTACTTCAAAGTGCCGGCTGAGGTTGAGGAGATCGAAGACTACACGCCCGCGAAACTCGAAGCGACGATTACGCGCTTGGAGGTGGAGATGCGCGCATCCGCGAAGCGCTTTGAGTTTGAGAAGGCGGCGGAGCTGCGCGACCGCATCAAGGTGTTGCGCGAGCGCGAGCTGCAGGTGATGTGAAACTCAGTCGTAATTGTATGCAGGTAAAGTCGAATCCGGACGAGATCGAGTCATTCTTAAGTGACGCGAGTTTTATTCGCGATGGCCACGCCGATCGCGTTGTCTTGCCGGAGAACATCGACGACGTTTCCGAAACACTCGCGCGCGCTAATCGCGATCGAGTGCCGGTGACAGTTTCGGGCGCAGGCACGGGCACGGTTGGCGGGCGCGTTGCGTACGGCGGCATCGTCCTCGCCACCGACAAACTCAATGACATCAAAAGTATCGTTCACGAAGACGGCGGCGGATCTGCGTTGGTTGAAGCTGGCGTGATCCTTGCGGACTTACAGAGCGCAGTGGACCAGCAAGGGCTCTTGTATCCACCCGATCCAACCGAGCGCGGTTGTTTTATCGGCGGCACTGTCGCCACCAACGCCTCCGGCGCGCGGACGTTCAAGTATGGTCCAACACGCAATTACATTCGACGCCTCGAAATCGTGCTTGCCTCGGGTGAAGTGATCGATCTACGCCGCGGCGACGTGCGCGCGGACGCCCAGCGAAGACTCCGCATCGGGCAGTCGATCGAGCTGACACTGCCGGACTACCAAAGGCCCGCGACGCGAAAGAATGCGAGCGGCTATTTCATCGCGCCTGAAATGGACGCGATCGATCTGTTTATCGGCAGCGAAGGCACGCTCGGTGTGATTTGCGAGGTTGAAGTCGGGCTGCTGCGGAAGCCGGAGGGCCTGCTGAGTGGCGTCGTATTTTTCGCAAACGAAGCGGACGTGCTCGCATTTGTCGCTGAGACGAGAAAACGTGCGACCGCACGCGCAATCGAGTTTTTCGACAACGAGTCGTTGAACTTCCTGCGCGAAAAGTATCCGACGGTTCCGCAAAGTGCAGTGGCCGCGATCTTTTTCGAGCAGGAGACAACCGAAGCCACTGAAGAAATGGTGCTGAACGACTGGATGACGCTGTTGGACCAGCAACACGCTTTGCCCGACTCGTGGTTTGCGACGAACGAACAGGACCAGGCGAAGCTGCGCGAGTTTCGCCATCAACTGCCGGTGCTGATGAACGAATGGTTTGCGCGTTACAAGCAGCGCAAAGTCTCGACTGACATGGCCGTGCCTGACAACGCGTTTCCGGGACTTTTCCGTTTATATAAGTACACGTTGCGATCGAGTGGTCTGCGGTACACGATCTTCGGCCACATCGGCGACAATCACGTTCACGTAAACATTCTCCCGCGCGACGAGGCGGAAGCCGAACGCGCGCGCGAGTTGTATGTACAGTTTCTAAAATATGCTGCCTCCGTTGGCGGCACACTCTCGGCGGAGCACGGCGTCGGCAAGCTGAAACGCGACTACCTGCGCCTGTTCTACACGGACGAGCAGCTGTTCGCGATGGCGACAGTTAAGAAGACACTCGATCCAAACGGAATCCTGGGCCGAGGAAACATTTTTCCCGAACAGTTCCTATCGTAGGTAAGATAAGGACTGTATTCGCTTTTCACTTTTGTGTTTTTGTGCCTTTTTGTGGGGCTAAATAATTTTTGCGCGTTTGGTGGCTATGCTTCGTTTCACCACAGCCGGAGAATCACACGGACGCTCGCTGGTCGCGATCGTCGAAGGCTTGCCCGCCGGTGTGCCCGTCGATCAGGAATTGATCGACAACGAGCTGCGACGTCGCCAACTCGGTTACGGTCGCGGTGGACGCATGAAGATCGAGCGCGATCACGCCGAGATACTGACCGGCGTGCGGCACGGTCTCACACTTGGCTCGCCCCTTACTTTGTTGATCGAAAACAAAGATTGGTCCAACTGGACCGACGTCATGGCTTCAGAGCCGCGCGACATTGCGCCGGAGAAGTCACGCCGGCTAAAACGCCCGCGTCCCGGCCATGCCGATCTGCCCGGCGGTCTCAAGTACGACGTACGAGATCTGCGCAACATTCTCGAACGTGCCTCAGCTCGCGAAACGACGGCACGGGTCGCGTGTGGCGCCCTCGCGAAACAGTTATTGGCAGTGTTCGGCGTTGAGGTTCGCAGTCACGTGATCCAGCTCGGCGGCATTCCAGACACACCGCTCGAATTGAGCTGGGATCAAATTGCGGCGATTGCCGACGACGCTCCGTTGCACTGCGCTGACAACGAAGCACAACAGCAAATGATTGAGGCGATCGACAAAGCGCGACATGAAGGCGACACGCTCGGCGGCATCTTCGAGGTCGCAGCGCGCGGCGTAATCCCGGGCCTCGGATCGCACACGTCGTGGGACCTGAAGCTCGATGGACTGCTGGCGCAGGCGGTGATGTCGATCCCCGCGGTGAAGGCAGTGGCGATCGGCGCGGGCGCGGAAGCAAGCAGCTTGCCGGGTTCGGAAGTGCACGACGAGATCGCTTACAACGCCGGCACGCGCGAGTTTATTCGTGAGACGAACCGCGCCGGCGGTCTTGAAGGCGGCATCACAAACGGCGAACAGATACGCGTACGCGGTCATCTAAAACCACTCTCGACATTGCGTCGCGCGCTTCGCTCCGTAGACATCGATACGAAAGAGGAAGAGTCGGCGGCATTCGAGCGCTCGGACGTGACCGCGGTGCCGGCTGCGGGCGTGATTGGCGAGTCGATGGTCGCACTTGTGCTCGCGGGTGCAATGCGTGAGAAGTTTGGCGGCGATAGCCTCGGCGAGATGAAGCGGAATTTCGAGGGGTATCGAGAGCAGTTGAGGGGCTATTAAACAGATTTAGCGATTTTTGTGGCTTTTATGGCTAAGTGACTTTTGTGACTTTTTGTGACTAGAATCAGCTCATGGCTTTATTGGAAATAGTTAAGTGGCCGGCGCCGGTGCTTGATACACCGGCAGATCCGGTAACTGAATTTGACGACAGTCTCGCGAAGCTCGTCAGCAACATGTTTGAGACGATGTACGCGGCGCCGGGTGTTGGTCTCGCCGCCGTGCAGGTTGGTGTCTCGAAGAGACTTTTCGTGATGGACTGCTCCGGTGGCAAGGATCCTTCACAGCGCGTGACACTGATTAATCCGGAAGTGCTGCGCGTCGAGGGAAATCAGAATGGCGAAGAAGGCTGCCTGTCGTTTCCCGGCATCTTCACGCCCGTTGAGCGTAGTCTCCGTGCGATCGTGCGCGCGCAAGATCTCAAGGGCGAGTGGTTTGAGCTCGATGGCATGGAACTGACAGCACGCTGCATGCTTCACGAAACAGATCACTGCGACGGGATCGTGTTTCTCGACAAGATGAGCACGATCAAACGTGAGATCGTCAAGCGCAAGATCAAGAAATTACAAAAAGCTGGAAAGTGGGAGTAAATCTTCTGCGACTAAAAACAGGAGCAATTATGCCCCCAGAATTTCGTAACGAACCATTCACAGATTTCACAAAAGAAGAGAACGCGCAGGCGATGCGCGAAGCGATTCAGAAAGTCCAGAGCCAGCTCGGACGCGAATATCCACTCGTCATTGGCGGCGAACGTATCGCCACCGGTAACCTGCTCGAGAGTATCAATCCCGCGAATCGCACACAGGTAGTCGGACGCTTCAACAAAGCGACGAAAGAGCTTGCGGCGCGCGCTGTTGAAGAAGCCGCGAAAGCTTTCGAGACGTGGAAACACACGCCCGCGTCGGATCGCGCGGGCCTGCTGTTTCGTGTTGCCGAGATCATGCGCGAGCGTAAACACGAGTTGTCAGCGTGGATGATCCACGAAGTCGCAAAGTCGTGGCCTGAGGCCGACGGCGACACTGCCGAAGCGATCGACTTCTGCGAGTTCTACGGACGCGAGATGCTGCGTTATGCGGGTGAGCAGCCGCTGGTCCACATTCCCGGTGAAGAGAATAGACTCGAATATATCCCGCTCGGTGTTGGTGCAGTGATTCCGCCCTGGAACTTTCCGCTTGCGATCATGGCGGGCATGACTGTCGCGTCGGTTGTAACCGGCAATACAGTCGTTCTCAAACCGTCTTCGGATGCGCCGACAATCGCGTACAAGTTCTTCGAGATACTGGAAGAGGCCGGATTGCCGCCGGGCGTGGTTAACTTCATGACCGGTTCGGGCGCGGAAGTGGGCGACGTGGTCGTGGACCATCCGAAGACGCGTTACGTCGCGTTCACCGGTTCGAAAGAAGTGGGACTCAGGATCAACGAGCGCGCCGCAAAAGTTCATGACGGCCAGATGTGGATCAAGCGCGTTGTGGCGGAGATGGGCGGCAAAGACGCGATCATCGTTGCTGACGATGCAGATCTTGATGAGGCGGCGACGGGCGTCGTGCAGTCGGCGTTTGGATTCCAGGGGCAGAAGTGTTCCGCGTGTTCGCGCGCGATCATCGACACACGTGTTTACGACGCGATGCTCGAGAAGATCGTCGACCGCACCGCGAAGATCAAGCTTGCGGATCCGACGGATAAAACGGCAACGATGAGCGCCGTGATCAATGAGAAGGCGTTCAAGTCGATCAACTCTTATATTGAAAAAGGAAAGAGTGAAGGTGGGCGCGTATTGATCGGTGGCGGTTCGGATGGCGAGCAGGGATTCTTTATCGAGCCCACCGTGATTGCCGACGTGAAGCCGGGGGCGACGATCGAGCAGGAAGAGATCTTTGGACCAGTGCTCGCGGTGATTAAGGCGGAGAATTACGACGACGCGCTGAAGATCGCGAATGATACGCAGTTTGGTTTGACTGGTGCTGTTTACAGTTCTGACGAAGCGAAGCTGCAGCGTGCGCGCAGAGAGTTTCATGTCGGCAATCTCTATTTGAATCGTAAGTGCACAGGCGCGCTTGTTGGTGTGCATCCGTTCGGCGGGTTCAACATGTCGGGCACCGATTCGAAAGCTGGCGGGCGCGATTATTTGTTGTTGTTCCTCCAGGCGAAGGTGGCAGCGGAGCGCGTTGGAGCCGCGGATTAGACGCGGAAAATCCGGATTTTTCCGTGTGATCCGTGGCTAAAAACATGCGAATAGTTTTCATGGGCACACCTGAGGCGGCTGTTCCGACGTTGCGGCGCTGTCTGAATGATGGCCATGAAGTGGTTGCGGTTTGGACGCAGCCGGATCGACCCTCCGGGCGCGGGCACAAGGTAAATTTCTCTCCAGTCAAAGAGTTTGCGCTCTCGCACAATCTCAAAGTGCTGCAACCTGCGCGGATCAAAAACGACGAGGCCAAACAACTCTTCGCCTCACACGACGCAGACGTTGCGGTAGTAGTCGCTTACGGCCGCATCCTGCCCGACGAGTTTTTGCGTGCGCCGCGTCGCGGCTGTATCAATGTTCATTTCTCTCTGCTGCCTCTGTATCGCGGCGCCGCGCCTACAAACTGGGCCATCATCAAGGGCGAAACCGAAACGGGCGTCACGACGATGTTTATCGAGCCGGCACTCGATACTGGTCCAATCCTGCTCCAACGAAAAACTACGATAGGCGAGAAAGAAACCGCGCCGGAGTTGATGCAACGGCTCGCGGAAATCGGCGCGGAACTTTTGGGTGAAACTCTCGCGCGTCTCGATAGTCTCACGCCGCGTCCGCAGCATGATGCTGATGCGACCTTCGCTCCGATTCTCAAGAAGGAAGACGGTTTGATCAACTGGTCGCAAAGTGCTTTCGTGATCGAGCGTCGCATACGTGGTCTTCAGCCGTGGCCCAACGCGTATACGAGCTTCAATTCAAAAAGCCTCATTCTTTGGGAAGCGCAACCCGCGATTTCCGTAACTGCCGGCATTTCAATTGGCGAACTGATCGTGGCCCAGGGAGATGAGCTGGTCGTCCAGTGCGGCCAGAAAACCGCCTTGCGCGTGCTTGAAGTCCAGCCGGAAGCGCGAAAGAGAATGGCAGCGCGCGATTTCATTAACGGGTTGCATCCGAAAGTTGGCGATCGCTTTGGTTAACTCGAAAGAGATCTCACCTGCGCGTCTGGCCGCGTTCAGAATCCTCCAACAGGTCGAAACCGGCGCGTTCTCTTCAGTTCTGCTTGCAGCAGAGGAACCTCATTTACAACCTGCGGATCGAGCCCTGTGTCATGAGCTTGTGCTCGGTGTGCTGCGCTGGCAGTTGTTTCTCGACGCGTTTATTCAACGCTTCTCGAAACGTAACGTCGCAGGTTTGGATTCAGCCGTTCGCATCGCGCTGCGGCTCGGGTTTTATCAATTACGATTTCTCACGCGCGTACCTGCCTCGGCTGCTGTAAATGAATCGGTGAGTCTCGTGCGTGTAGCGCGACTGAGCTCGGCGACGACTTTTGTTAATGCGCTACTACGTCGCGCGGTTCGCGAGGTTGAATACGATCCAACAGCGGGCGTGTCGGATCCTCTCGAGAAGATTGCGATTGAGACATCGCATCCGTACTGGTTGATTGAACGTTGGGCGAGTTGGTTGGGTCTCGATCAGGCCGAATCGTTTGCATACGCGAACAACCTCGTCCCACCCACGGCTTTTCGCATCGTCGCGAATCGAGCGAACCAATCTCAAATTTTGGCGAAACTCAGCACGGCGGGCGCAGCACTTCAGTCGTCCGACATTGCTGACGGTGCATGGCGTGTTTCCGGCGCAGGATCGCTGTTGCGCGAGATGAGCGCCGCCGGTGAGATTTATCTACAGGACGAAGCGTCACAAATGGTTGCTCAGGTTGTCAGCGCCACGGAGGGGGAACGCGTGCTCGATCTGTGTGCCGCGCCCGGAGGAAAGACTACGCTGCTCTCCGACCGCAGTGGAGATCGCGCAATCGTAGTTGCGGCTGATCGATCCGCAACCCGAATGGAAACCCTGGTGGCGACGACGATGCTGCATCAACTCAGTGGAATCAGGCCAGTGATCCTCGACGCGACTGACCAGTTACCTTTTTGGCCGGAGACTTTCGATAAAGTTCTCGTCGATGCGCCGTGTTCTGGAACCGGCACGCTGCGCCGAAATCCGGAGATTCGCTGGCGTCTTTCACCCGACGACATTCCCCGTTTCGCCGCCACGCAAAAACGGATTCTGCGCAACGCGACCGAGGTGGTGAAGCCCGGTGGGCTCCTCGTTTACTCAACCTGCTCGGTCGAACGCGAAGAGAATGAGGAGGTGATTGACGAGGTGCTCGGCAACGATGATCGTTTCCGTCTTGTGAAAACATTCCGGACGTGGCCGCAACGCGAGGGAGCGGACGGGTTCTTTGTTGGGATCTTTCAAAAGTAGTGCTAGACTTCGCAGCTTGGTGAGTGTTGTAAATAGAATTCTATCTGTCTTCCGCAGTTTCGCAATCATCGTTGCGATTGCCTTTGTTTTTCTCTTCGGAGTGGCAACCACCGTCTATCTTTCACTGCGCAGCCCGGAAGTGAAAGTACCGGACGTAGTCGGTAAAAATAGATTTGAAGCGGAACAAATCCTGGCTGAGGCTGATCTGAAATTTCGCGTTCGCGCCACGCGGCCCAGCAACGAAGCAAAGCCTGACACGGTCATGTTTCAGTTGCCGCGAGCGGGTGAGGTCGTGAAAACCGGTCAGACGGTCGCGATGGATATTAGCCGCGCTACGAAGGAAGGCGAATCGTCCGAGAAAGTAACACCGGACGAGCCCAGCGAGAATCGCAACACGAACTCAACGACGAATACAAACGCGAACAAACCGAGGAGACCGCGGCCCAAAAACACCAACGAAAACGCGAACGGAAATACGAACGGCAACACCAACAAACCGAGCAACGCTAATCGCGCGAATGCAAACACCGGCGCCGTCAACGCGAATGCGACTCCGCGAAGTAACGTGAACCGAATAGATCCGAAGAACGCGAATACCCGACCGGCAGCAGCAAACGATAACAGACGCCCAGTGCTTCGGCCCACACCGAAACCGAATTAGTTAATAGTGAACCGGGACCGTCACATAGATATCGCTCCCTCGATACTTTCCGCAGACTTCTCTTGTCTCGGAGACCAGATCAAGGCCGTCGAGCGCGGCGGCGCGGCCGTGTTGCACGTCGATGTGATGGACGGCCACTTCGTGCCGAATATCACGGTTGGATTGCCGGTGGTGAAGTCACTTGCCGGGTTTACTCGTTTGCCAATCGATGCCCATCTGATGATTACTGAGCCGGGTACTTACGCTACGCAGTTCGTGAAGGCGGGCGCGCGGATGGTGTCGGTCCACGTTGAAGCGGACCCGCACCTGCACCGGACCTTGATGTCGATCAAAGACGCGGGCGCGCTCGCTGGAGTGGTGCTGAATCCGTCGACGCCGGTGGTGGCGGTCGAGGAGGCATTACAGTTTGCCGACTATGTTCTGGTAATGTCTGTCAATCCGGGTTTTGGCGGGCAGAAGTTTATCCCGCAGGCTATCGAAAAGGTAAAGCGCCTCCGGCGCATGATTGACGAGCGGCAGTTGAACGTTCGGATCGAGATCGACGGCGGAATTGACCGCAATAACATCGAGAAAGTGGTTGCTGCCGGGGCCGAGATCCTCGTGGCAGGCTCGGCAATTTTTGGTACACCCGACGCAGAAACGGCCGTTAGGGAACTGCGCGAAGCCACCGTACAGTGGGTTTAGCCAACCGCACGGCTGAAAATTGAATCCGATAGCATTACGTCCCGACCCTTCATTAATCTTTTTCGTGCATTTTGTGGCTTTTGAGGCTAGTTATTTTCGGAGGTTGATTTTATGAGGTCTCGTTTTCTTATTCTGGCGGTTTTCTGTGCTCTGGTTTTTGGGCTTCCAAAGACCGGCATTGCCCAGCAGCAGAAGACCGGCGGCCAGACAGAATTGTCCACGGTCCAGCGGCTGGACGTTATGGCCTCAAAGCTCGACTTGATGCGCCGCTCCCTCAACGCCGCGATCAAGGTCATGGAAACCAAGACCGACAAGGACAAGAAGGCCAACGCGGACGATCCCGTGATGCGTTTGAAGGGTCTTGAAAAGGAAGTCTCCTCGGTGACCTCTGAAGTCAACGACATCCGTTCGAAGAACGACAAGGCCGAGAAGTTTGACGCAACCGCCCTGGACCGCCTCGAAGGCACGGTTGCCGAATTAAACACGCGTGTTGAAACCACGTTGCAGCAGACCGCCAGCCTAAGAACTTCCGCCAATACGGGCAGCTCCGCAAACGAGAAAAAGAAGAAGAAAAAAGGAAAGTTGTTTGGTTTGTTTGGCGGCGGCGAAGATAAATATGCAGATCTGACAGGCGCTGCCGTGGCTGGACGCGATCGAGTGCTGTTCGAAGAAGCCGCGAAAGAAGTACGAAAGGGCCATCACGACACCGGCCGGCTCCTCTTCGCAACTATCATCAATACGTATCCCGATTCGCCGTTTCTGCCGCTTGCAAAACTGGCAATTGCTGACTCGTTCTTCCTCGAAGGCACCACGAGCGCACTGATTCAAGCCGCGGCGTCGTACCAGGAATGGCTGACATTCTTTCCGACAGATCCACTTGCTGACGACGCGAGTTTGAAAGTCGCGGAAGCGGAGATGCGACAGATGGGCCTTTCCGATCGCGATATCTCGCACGCCCGAAAAGCCGAGCAGCGGTTGAAAGTGCTGCTCCAGCAGTATCCGAAGAGCCCACTGCGTGCCACTGTTGAAGCGCGTCTCCAGCAGGTGCAGGAAAATCTGGCGATGCACAACCTGCAGATCGCCCGCTTCTACTACGACGTTAAATATTCAACTGGAAAAGGTGGGCTCAAAGGCTCGCAGTCACGGTTGAAGGAGATCGTCGATAAGTACCCGTGTTTCTCTTATAACGACGAAGTGTTTTACCGTTTGGCGTCAACCTACCAGGCCGAAGAGGAGCCGGACGAAGCCGCGCGCTATTACCAGAAACTCGTGCAAGAGTTTCCGGAGAGTGAGTTCAATGAGAAAGCTCGCGAACAACTGAACATCATCGGTGCGCCCATTCCCGAGAAGAGTGCGCCAAACCCGTGTTCGAAGCGCCAGCAGCAAAGCTTTATGAGTAACTTCATGCAGCAGGTCTCGGGCAAGGCCGACATCACCGTAAACAAGAACGGCATCCTGATCAGCAAAGACGGGAAAGAAGGAAACGACCTGATTGACGAGGCGCTCCGTTACAACGGAACCCTCCCGGCTCTGTCTACCCCGGACGCCCCGACGCAGCGCGCGCCGAAACCGGCTTCAGATCCCAAGGCGAACGGGAATGGCGCCTCGCCGTCAGCAGTCGTAAAGCCTTAAGGAGGCTTACAGGTTGGAACCCACCTCGCCAGAAGCGCAGGCGGAGTTATCACGAAGGCATAAGTCCGCGGCGACCACGGTTTTAGGCCTGCTGGTCGCCACGATTCTTCTTTCCGTTGTCGCGTTCCTGGCCCGTCCTTACCTCGTCGAGAAGCCCAATCTCGTGCTCGATATGGCGGTAAGGATCGTCATCTTAATTATGGGTCTCGGCTCCGTGGTCTGGAGACGAACGAAGTTTCAGCCAATGCGGCTCCAGGACATTACCGGACTAGCGGGCGTGACGGGTTTGCTGAAGACGCTGGAAAAAACCACTGTGCAACTTGCCCTGCTGGGAGCGGGGATCGCATCGATCGGTTTCATCTCGACACTCATAACCGGTTTTGCTGCTTACACTTACTGGGCGGGGGCGATTGCCGTCATCGTCTTCATCTACTGCTACCCCACCAAATCCTCCTGGCTCCGCGCTTTATATCGTTTCACTGAAAAATCTGCATAATCCGCAGGGCTAAAACTTGTTGAACTCAGTTTGCTAAGTTTGGTACTCTGGGCATGGCTATGTTGCGTCGACTGCCCATTACCGGACTTCTTGTGGCGTTTCTCGCCCTCAGTGCGTTCGCCCAGGAAGAGCCGAACGAATTAGAAAAACGTGCCTTCGAGCAGACCAACGTCGTGCGCGTGAAGAATGGTCTGCCACCCTTCGCCTGGGATGCTGACATCTGCCGCATGGCCCGTACTCACTCCGAAAACATGTCGCGCCGACGCTACTTCTCACACGTGACGCCCGAGGGCTTGCGCCTCCGTGACCGTGCACGCGCCGCCGGCATTTTGCGGTTTTCTGTTCTTGGTGAGAACATCGCGTACACTCAGGGTTACGACGATCCGGCGGCATATGCCGTCGAGCAATGGATGCAATCGTCGAAGCACCGCGCTAACATACTGTCCACCGAAT
>DAIOGT010000024.1:0-36954 GCA_036745095.1 Pyrinomonadaceae bacterium | reverse complement strand
TTACCGAGAACTGAATGAAGCAAAACTCAACAGTTAAGGAACAGTCGTTAAACCCACAATCGAATGTGCGGGCTACTCCTCAACCAGAGGTTGCTGAAGAGCTCGACGAGCGCGTGTTTGCTGCACTTCACGCAGCCTCAGAAAAGAAAGCGCTCGAGCCGGTGGTTTTGGATTTGCGGGAGATTGCGAGTTTCACGGACTTCTTCGTGATCGTGAGTGGCGGCAACGAGCGCCAGGTGCAGGCAATTTCAGACGAGGTTTACGAGACACTGAAAAAGGCGGGCCATGCGGCGTTGCGTGTCGAGGGTTACAAGACCGCCGAGTGGATCCTTTTGGATTACGGCGATTTCGTGGTCCACGTGTTTGAGCAGAAGGCGCGGAAGTTCTACGACCTCGAACGCCTCTGGCGCGAGTCGAAGCGAGTCGAGTTGCCGGCGGAATTCAACACCGGCAGTACTGGTTCTTTGAGAAGAGAATCGTGATCGAGCTATTTGCGCGCTCTTCCGGAATGCGCGAGGCAGTTGGTCTCGCGGAGCGTGTGAGTTCAACGGATGCGAACGTTCTGATTACGGGTGAATCGGGAGCGGGAAAGGATCTGCTTGCTGTTTTCATTCACTCGAAATCGCGACGCGCACCGCATCCTTTCGTAAAAATCGATTGCGCCACACTTCCGGGCGAGCTGCTGGAAGCGGAGCTCTTTGGCTACGAGCGCGGGGCGTTTACAGGTGCGGTCGAGGCAAAGGCCGGACGCTTCGAGGCCGCCGATAAAGGCACGGTTGTTCTCGACGAGATCGCGCATCTTTCGACTGACGCGCAGGCAAAGTTGTTACGCGTGATTGAACGTCGCGAATTTGAACGACTCGGTGGCCGCAAGACCATAAAGCTGGATGCTCGTGTGATTGCGTTGACGAATGTCGATCTGGATGCGGCAGTTAACGCGGGACGGTTCCGGGAAGATCTTTTTTATCGTCTGAACGTAATTAATATCCGAGTGCCGCCGGTGCGCGAGCGCAAGGAAGATCTTTTACAACTGATCGAGCACTTCTTGAAGCACTACTCCGCCAAGCATGGCCGCAACGTTCAGCGTGTGTCACCGGCGGCGCGGACAGTGCTGAAGGCTTACGATTATCCGGGCAATGCACGTGAGCTTGCGAACATCATCGAGCGCGCGGTGATTGTAGCGACCGGAAGTAAGGTCGAAGAGCACGACTTGCCCGCGGGATTGAGCGCGGCGGTGAGTGCGCAGCAGCGAAAGGCGAAGCCCCAGAGTCTCGCGCAGGTTGAAGCGGCTTACATTTCTCAGACTCTCGCCGCGACCGGCGGGAACAAAGCCGAGTGCGCGCGCATACTTGGAATCAGCCGTAAGAATCTTTACGAGAAGATCGCGCGCTATAAGATTTAGTCGATGCGCCTGCGGATTATCTGGCTAGGTAAGACTCGCGATGCGAGGCTGCGCGCGCTGATTGACGATTACGCGGAGCGTTTGAGTCACTTTGTCCGTTATGAAGTGACTGAGCTGCGAGAACTTGGACGCACGGACAAGACGGGCATCGATAAGGAGACGAAACGCATCTCAGACGCTCTCCGTCCCGGCTCCGTGACGGTGCTTTTGGATTCGGAAGGCGCTGAGTGGACGTCGCAACAGCTGGCTGCGCAGGTGCAGAGCTGGGAAGGTAGCGGGATTAAGGAAGTCGCGTTTGTCATCGGCGGACCTAACGGTCTGGCAAGCGATTTCAAAGCACGTGCAGACAAGCGTTGGTCGCTGTCGCGCTTGACACTAACGCACGAAATGGCACGAGTGCTGTTACTTGAACAGTTATATCGAGCGTACACGATCATTAATGGTTTGCCGTATCAAAAATGATCCGGACAGGCATTACAAGTGGGGTGGAGGATTAAATAAATAATGGATAAGAGGCGCACTAAAGTTTTTCGAGACAAGTTATTGGATCGTCGCGAAGGCCTCGTGGGGCAGGTGCAGGCGGCGGAGCTTTACAGCCGCGAGCGCGATGCGGAAGCCACGCAGGATCCGGCAGACATGGCGGCTAATGCTTATACCAAAGAATTGCTGGTGTCGATGTCTGACAATGATCGGCAGTTGCTGAATTTGATCGACGAAGCACTCGAACGAATCGAAACTTCCGGTTACGGCAAGTGTGTTCATTGCGGTGAAGCATTGCCGGAGAAGCGTCTCGATGCAGTGCCGTGGGCACGACACTGCGTGCGCTGCCAGGACCTGCAGGAACGCGGGTTACTCGGCGACGACGAAGAGTAAATTTTTCTCTCGTGGATAGATAATTTGCGGCCTCCTCGAATTTCGGGGAGGCCGTTCTGTTGTTATCATGTTCGTCACACAGGCAGCACAACTCGTTTACGATGCGCTTCTCACGCTTGCGTACCCGCAAGTCTGTGTGATCTGTGGCCACAGTGTCGAGCAAAGACGATTCGGAGTGGCATGTGAAACGTGTTGGAGCGAAACGGAGATCTTCACGGATGATAAAGCGATTTCTTGGGATCGGGCTTGCGAGTCCCTGGCATGTGCGCGATCCGTGGGAATGTACAAAGGCGCACTGCGTGAATCTGTGCTGCTGTTAAAGCGTCAACCATTTTTACCGCAACACGTTGAAGAACTACTGCGCGAGGCGGCTACGCGTGAGCCGTTGAATACCAGCACGCGAGTCGTGCCCGTGCCGCTGCATCCGAAACGATTAAAGATGAGGGGTTTCAACCAGGCCCATATCCTCGCGCGGGCCGTGTCGAAAGCACTGAAGTTGCCGGTCGATGAAGTGAGTTTGCGGCGAGTGTCGTCGACGGATAAGTATCGCGCGGGGCTGGATAGGAAAGGACGGCGCGACACGGTCGCCGGAGCTTTTGAAGTGGCTCACCCACGGCTGGTGGCGGGCGAGAATATTCTGTTGCTCGACGACGTGTTTACGACGGGCGCCACCGTCTCAGCCTGTGCCGAGGCCCTCCTCGCCGCCCGGGCCAAAAATGTTTTTGTTCTAACAGTCGCCCGGGCGCTTTTGTAGGGGGCGGGCCTCCATGGACGCCCCTCTTAAAGCCAATACCACAACATCTTTTTGACACCCTCTTCCGCGCTCGCGTAATATCAGCGCTAATGAATGGCAGGGTTTTAGTCCTTAATACTTCCTTTGAGCCCATTAACGTGTGCACCGAAAGGCGCGCCGTGGTGATGATTTTCAAAGGAGTGGCGAGGGTGGAGGAGCACAACGGTCACATCCTTCATTCACAAAAACTCACGATTCATGCACCTTCGGTTATTCGTTTGACGGAATACATCCACATACCTTTTGAACGACGATCGCTCTCGCGGAAAAACATCCTGCTGCGGGACCATTCGACGTGCCAATATTGCGGCACTCAGTATCCGCCTTCGGAATTAACGCTCGACCACGTGCTTCCACGCTCGCGCGGAGGGGAGTCCGCGTGGGATAATCTGGTTGCCTGCTGCAAACGTTGCAATCATCGAAAGGGTAACCGGACTCCAGAGGAATCCAGCATGCACTTGTTGCGCAGACCTCGTGGGTTCTCACTTCACGTAAATCGACAGATTATGCGTTACTTAGGCAGAGCTGACGAGACCTGGAGAAAATATCTGTTCTACGAATCAGACACTCGAGAATAACCGGCCCACAAAGGCCGCCCTTTAGAAAGAGGAAATTATGAGTCACACAATGTTCGCGATCGCGGGGCTCGGAGGCCAGGAGCTCATCATCATCGCACTCTTGATCTTTCTGCTTTTCGGCGCCACCAGGTTGCCTCAACTTGCCAAAGCCCTCGGACAAAGCAAGAAAGCTTTTAGAGAAGGTATCGAAGAAGGCGAACGGGCAGACGATCGGAAGGGTTTGGAGAAGTAGCGCTTGCAGGACAGACTCAGCGTTGAATTCTCCCGCCTTCGCTTCAGTGGCCTCAATGACTATGGGCCTTCTGTCCAACGACTATAGTCGCTTTCACGGAAAGCGCAAACTCCGCTTCATGCCTCTCTTCGTTGATTAACCGAGAGATCTCACTGAACAATTCGGCCCTCTTATCATCGGGTACGAGGGCCAGCCAGTCGTGTATCAGAAACTCCGCTACAAGCGGTGAGCCCAAAAACTGCTCGCCCGACTCGAAGTCGAATTCCTCGATGCGAGTGAATGATTGAATATCGCTCAGTCCTTCATCCTCGGCCAGTTGCTCGATGTCTGAAACTGTCGGCAGCTCAGTGATCAACTGCTCGACGTCTGACTCGTGATCTATCATTCCGCGGTTGTGCAGTGCTTCCCAGTAGATCGAAAAGAACTCACCGAAGCTCGATGCTGTCGGCAGCGCGAGTGCGATGGTTGCGCCCGGTGCAGCGACGCGCACGATCTCCGATAACATTTTGCGGACACGCTGCCGCGAAACGAGTGAACCATTACCGATTACTAAATTGAAACGATTGTCTTTTAGATCGAGACTGTCAGGCTGGGCGGTTTTGAATTTGATCTGGTCGTTCGTGGCTGTCGCTTTTGCGCGCGCGAGCTCGACGCTCTCCGGGTTTTCGTCAACGCAAAGGAATTCCAGTTTATCGCCACAGCGCTCGTGCAGCGCCATTGCATGTCCACCTGTTCCCGCTGCGACGTAAAGTGCCTCGCCTTCTTTGGGAAGCTTTACGTGCTCGTCAATCAATTCGGCAAAGCGCTCGCCCCAATCCGGAGCGATAAATAAGTCTTGAAGGAACGCCAGCTCCTTGTCCGACTTCCTCTTAGTCGTCACTTCTTCTTGTTCCACCCCTTTGTTCCTGTTCTGGTAAATCGTCGTCTGAAAAATACTTTCTTCCATGCAGTTGTTCCGGTAAACACTCCATCTCTTCTTTGGCCGCGGGATCGTTGTGGACGTAGCGGTAGTCTTTCCCGTAACCGACCTGTTTCATCAACGGCGTGACCGCGTTCCTTAAGTGCAGTGGCACTGGAATACGAGCGGTTTCTTCCGCGTCTTTGACCGCCGCAAAATACGCGCTTTTCACTGCGTTCGACTTGGGTGCGCGCGCGAGGTAGATCGTCGCCTGTGACAGCGGAAACAGCCCTTCGGGCAAACCGATGAGTTGCACGATATCGGCAGCCGCGGCAGCCTGGACCATGGCCTGCGGATCTGCGAGTCCGATGTCTTCGGAAGCGAGAATACAAAGCCGGCGCGCGATGAAAATCGGATCGGCGCCGCCTTCGATCATTCGCGCGAGCCAATAGAGAGACGCATCGACGTCGGAGTTTCGCAGCGACTTAATCAGTGCGGAGATCAGATTGTAGTGTTCTTCTCCGCCTTTGTCGTAGGCGTAGTGAGCGCGCCCGAGTGCTTCGATTACGGTCTGCTCGGAGACGGTTCTGACGTCGTTTGCGTCGGGCGTAGTGGATTCAACTGCCGCGTCCAAAGCGGTGAGTGCAACGCGCGCGTCACCGTTCGCGGAATGAGCCATTCGTTCCAGCAGTTCGTTCGGGATCGAAGGGTTGAAACGTGCGAGACCGCGTTCGTCGTCGGCAAGTGCGTTTTCAAGAATCGTTTTGATCTCGGTCTCAGAGAGTTGGTTCAGCACGAGGACCCGGCAGCGCGAGAGTAGCGCCCCGGTTACTTCGAACGACGGATTTTCAGTCGTCGCTCCAATAAGTGTGACGGTGCCGTTTTCGACCGCGTGCAACAGTGCATCCTGCTGCGATTTGTTAAAGCGATGAATCTCGTCTATGAACAGCACCGTGCGCTTGCCGAAACGTTGTTCGGCCTTTGCCTGTTGGATAGCTTCGCGCAGGTCTTTTACGCCGGAGAAGACTGCTGAGAGCGCGATGAAGCGTAGACCGCTGCTGTCAGCGAGCAGACGCGCCAGAGTGGTTTTGCCCGTGCCCGGTGCGCCCCAGAGGATCAGGGAGGGAAGTGCGCCGCCGCCCGCTAGCAGTCGTCGCAGGATGCGGCCTTCGCCGACGAGATGTCCCTGGCCGACAAACTCCGACAACGAGCGGGGCCGCATGCGCTCAGCGAGGGGAACGCCCTCGACCGGCGGTGCGGTGTCCGGGACGTCGTTGCTAAACAAGCTTGGTGAATTCCAGCGGTCCATGGCGCAAAAAGTATGTATAATTATCGCCGAAAAGAATTAAACGCGCGACCGCCGGGGTAGCCATTTTTACGGAAAAAGCATTCAGAATCTTCATTGGAACGCGGTTGTGAGAATCTGCGTATAGTTGGCGGCGGGCGAGAACCCCCAGCATTTCGGTAGCCCGCGAAAGCGAATGGAGAGCAGACGATGAAGGACGCAAGAAACGTTTTGAGAATCATAGGAATGATTCTTCTCGGTGTATTTGTTTTTGCAGTTGTCCTGCCGCTGTTGTTGAAGGTGGTGGGAATAACATTGGGCTTCATAATCGGACTGGCAGTACTGTTGATCAAGGTGGCAGTGACATTGGCGATTGCATACCTCGTCCTTGTCGGTATCCGCGCCCTGCTACGCTAGGCGCAGCTAGTTAAGCCACAAGAAGCACAAAGGCACAAAGAGGAGCATTCTCCCTTGTGCCTTTTGTGCTTTTCTTAAATCCTCCTGGTTGACCGAGACTATACTCACATGCGATCATGCTGCCTGATTTTTCACCTCACCTGAAGGATTGAAGTTATGACACCTGAACAACGACTCGATCGAGTGGAGCGGATATTAGGACTTTTCGCGAGAGAGGGACGCCGCTGTCGTGTGCAGAAACGCGAACAGGACGAGAAGATCAATATTCTGATTCAAAGTCAGATGGAAACCACCGAGCAGATAAATAAATTAGCTACGGGTCACGATGAACTTAGAAGATCTCAAGAACTTACCGAACAGACTTTGCGCGCTTTCATCAACAGTCTTCGTAAGGGCACAAACGGAAAGTCCCAGGATTAAGCGTGCTTTCTGTGGCTAAACATTGAACCGGAAGTTAACCACATCGCCTTCCTGCATGATGTAATCCTTCCCTTCGAGTCGTAGCAGTCCTTTCTCGCGGGCGGCGGCGTAGGAACCGGCCGCGATCAACTCTTCATAACTGACAATCTCCGCGCGAATGAAGCCGCGCTCGATGTCCGAATGAATCGTGCCGGCTGCGGTCTGTGCGCGCGTGCCCTGCGGGATGGTCCAGGCGCGAACTTCTTTCTCGCCTGCGGTCAAAAACGACATCAGGCCCAAAAGGTGATACGCGCTCTTGATCAGTTGATCCACGCCACTCGTTTCAACATTCAAACTCTTCAGATAGTCAATTCTTTCTTCCGGTGGCAGTGCGACGAGATCTGCTTCGAGCTGTGCGCAGATGACCACGCACTCAGCGGCTTCGTGCGCCGCAATCTCGCTGACCGCATTCACCTTTGGATTGTTCTCAAGGTCCGCGAGTGCTGACTCATCAACGTTGGCTGCGTAGATCGTCGGCTTCGTCGTTAACAGAAAAAAGTTTCGCGCAATAGCCTTCTCGTCGTCAGTGAGCGCCACAGTTCGTGCCGAGCGACCTTGCTCGAGCGCGGGTTGAAGCTTGTTGAGCACGTCCAGCTCCTGGCGCGCAACCTTGTCTCCGCTCTTGAGGTTCTTTTGTGCCTTTTCGCGCCGCCGATCGACCGTGGCAAGGTCCGCGAGCGCCAGCTCGATCTGAATCGTCTCAATGTCGCGCACCGGATCGACTGCACCTTCGACGTGAATGATGTTCTCGTCTTCAAAACAGCGCACCACCTGGACGACCGTATCCGTCTCTCTGATATTCGCAAGGAACTGGTTTCCGAGACCTTCGCCTTTTGACGCGCCGCGGACGAGCCCGGCGATATCGAGAAACTCGACAGTAGCCGGCACAATCTTCTCGGTTTTGACGAGACGGGCGAGTGGTTCCAGACGGTCGTCAGGCACTGAAACGACGCCGACGTTTGGTTCGATCGTCGCGAAAGGATAGTTCGCAGCAAGTGCGGACGACTGCGCCGTGAGTGCGTTGAATAAGGTCGACTTGCCCACGTTGGGCAGTCCCACAATGCCAGCTCTTAACATTATTTTCCTCGGTCAGAAAACTAACCGATTGCAAAGAGGTATGCAAAAGCACGTCGTGCCTTTGCGAGTTGACCTCGGTATAATCCTGCCTTGACGCCTGCGGCGTTATATTCCACTAAATGATCGCGTCCTTACTACTGGCGTTTTTAGTCACACTAAGCGGCACCCTCGCTACTTATCTCTACGACGAGAACGCATCGTTGGGCGCGCGTTTGTGTGCCGGGGCGGCACTCGGCCTGGCTGCTCTCGGTCTGGTCAGTTTTGTGGTCGCTTCGTTTATCGGCCTGAGTGGCATCGCGATTTTTTTCAGCGCTGTGATCTGTTGTAGCCCGCTGGCATTACTCACAGACGCGAAAACCCTGACGCGCTTCAAACACGATCTCGCCGAAATTTCGAACGGCACTCGACAACTACTTCGATTCGATACCAGAGCAGTCGGCTATTTTCTGTTTTACGCCGTCGTCACGGTGGTTTTCTGGAAAGTGTTCAGTCGCGCAGTAATTGAAGACGCGACCGGTCTCAGCACAGGACTACTAAACAACTTTGGCGACCTTCCATTTCACCTCAGCGTGATCACGAGTTTCGCTTTCGGAAATAACTTCCCACCCGAAGATCCGACATACGCGGGCGTCGCGTTTACTTATCCATTCATCTCCGACTTCGTCTCAGCCGTCTTCGTGCAATGTGGCGCTGACTTGCGCCAATCGATGTTTATCGAGAACTTCATTCTCGGACTCGCTTTTGTTGGTCTGGTCCATCGCTGGGCACTGGTGATGTTGCGCGACAGGCTCGCAGCGATCATCACGCCATTGATCGTGCTTTTGAACGGCGGCATGGGCTGGATACTGCTCTTCGAAAAGGCCGGAACGAACGAGGGCGGGCTCTTTGGCGTGCTGATGGATCTGCCACCGTCGTTTACCGTGATTCCGGAGACCACGTGGCGTTGGGGCAACGCTGTCTCAGCGTTACTGGTCCCACAACGTGGATTTCTCATGGGACTGCCGCTTGCGACGATCGCGTTCACGCAGTGGTGGATTGCGACCGACAAGACACGGCCATCCGAAACTACCGGACCAGCAAAGAAAACGCGGGCGACCGCCAAACAAAAGGCCAAACAAAAACTCGAGCCCCACGAGCAAACACGCTTTCCGTTAACCATGCGCCGCATGATCGCGGCAGGCGTCGCTGCCGGATTGCTGCCGCTCGTCCACGCGCACAGTTTTGTCGTTGTGATGGCAATGGCCGGATGCCTTGCGTTACTTCAGATTCGCTGGCGCGAGTGGTTTGCGTTCTTTGCTGTCGCTTCTGCTATCGCGATTCCACAACTACTCTGGTCCACCATGAATAGCGCGGTGGATGCGAGTAGTTTCTTTGCGTGGGAAGTAGGCTGGGATCACGGCCAGGAGAATCCGGTATATTTCTGGTTCAAGAACACCGGCATTTTCATCCCGCTGCTGCTGGCCGCGGTGCTTATCAAAAACGGAGGTTATGTCGTTCCGCGGCGGGTGTTGATTTTCTACCTGCCATTCGCGCTTTGTTTCATCATTCCAAACTTCGTGAAGATGGCGCCGTGGATTTGGGACAACATCAAGGTGCTTTATTACTGGTGGCTCGCATCAGCTCCGCTCGTAGCGTTGCTGCTGGCGAAACTATGGCACGGGGGCTGGAGTCGACGCGTGATCGCACTGTTGCTCTTCGGCTGCGTGACGTTAGCCGGCGCGCTCGACGTCGCGGGCATTGCTATGCGATCCGTCAAGTATCAGGTGTTTGAGGCGGACGGGCTTCGCTTCGCGGAACTTGTTAAAGCGCAAACAGCGCCGCGTTCCCTGATCATTCATGCGCCGGTTCACAACACGCCCGTGTTCCTCACCGGTCGTCGTTCGTTGATGGGTTATCCCGGACACATCTGGACTCACGGGCTTCAGTTTGTTCAGCGTGAAGGTGAGATTAAGCGCATCTATCTCGGCGCGCCTGATGCCGAGCAGTTAATCAGACACTACGGCATCGAGTATCTTGTACTCGGACCGCAGGAGCGCGTCGTGACTCCCGTAAACGAGCAGTTTGTCAGACGCTTTCAGAAGGTTGGAGAAGTTGGTGAGTACGAGCTCTACAAGATCCGCCAATAAAAAATCGCGCGCTAAAAACCGCGGCGCCCAGAGTAAATACTCGCGCAGCGAGCTGGACGTGCCCGTCGCAGCGGAACAAGGTATTCCGGAAATAGCCTGGCGCATCGGAGTGATCGTCATCTTCCTGATTGCCGCTGTTCTTCGTCTGTACGATCTCGATCTTGTACCACTCCATCACGACGAAGGAGTCAACGGAAACTTTCTCGTCAGGCTGGTTCGCGAAGGCGCGTACACGTACGATCCGCAAAACTATCACGGCCCAACACTCTACTATTTCTCTGCGCTGATTCCGTGGATTGCAAAAGTACTTTTCGGCTCTGCTGCTCGCGACAACTATGGTCTAACGACTTTCATGATCCGGCTTGTACCAGTGGTCTTCGGTCTCGCGACAATCGGTCTTGTGTTTCTGCTGCGCAGACGATTGGGGACTGTCGGAACACTCGCGGCCGCTTTGATGTTGGCGCTCTCGCCGGGCGCGGTTTATCTGTCGCGTTATTACATTCACGAGACGCTGTTTCTGTTTTTTACCCTGGGAATAGTTGTGGCAGCAGTCCGATTTTATGACGAGCGTAACCCAGCGTATCTCATACCTGGCGCTGCTTCGGCCGCGCTTCTATTTGCTACAAAAGAAACAGCGATGATCTCGGTTGGGGTTTTGCTCATCGCTCTCGGAATGACGTGGGCTTACATGCGGCTCATTCGGTCCACAAGTAAGTCTCGGAACTCGAGAAGAAACCGCGCGACACAGCGATTGATCGATGAGCTTGGTGGCAATAAAATTCTAGTCACAAACATTGGGCTCGCGGTCGTCGTCTTCGTCGTGCTTTACGTGCTCTTCTACTCGTCGTTCTTCACAAACTCCAAAGGCATCAGCGCTTCACTGCAAACGTTCGCCATCTGGACGAAGACGGGACAAGAAGCGCACGTGCATCCGGCGTGGATGTATCTCGTCTGGTTGGCGAGACAGGAGTCGCCGCTGTTGTTCCTCGGCGCGGCTGGTGCCGCCATCGCTGTGTTGAGACCGAGAAATTTGTTTGCGCTCTTCTGCGGATTATGGTCCTTCGGTCTCATTGCTGCTTACTCGCTGATTCCCTACAAGACGCCCTGGCTTGTGCTGAATTTCGTTGTGCCTCTGGCGCTGATTGCGGGCTACGCGCTGCAGGCGATCTACGAGATGGACCACCGGCTGTTGGTATTCGCGGGGGTGATCTTAGCCGGCGCGGCGGCAGTCGCGACATACCAGACTATCGATCTGAATTTCTTCAACTACGATAACGATGACCCGTACTACGTTTACGTTTACGCTCACACGACGAGGAGCACTCTCGATCTAGTTAACGAGGTGGAGCGAATCGCGAAAGAGACTTCGGGTAAAACAACCGGAATCACGATCGTGAGTCCCGATTACTGGCCCTTGCCGTGGTATCTCCGCAACTTCAATCGCGTTGGCTACTTCGGGCGGATGGCAGCATCGTCTGAGCCGATCATCATCGCGAACGCGAATCAGAAAGATGAGATCGACGCGAACTTTGGGCAGTTTTACGAGCAGGTCGAATCAAAGGAGTCGGACGGCACTTTTGAGCTGAGGCCGGGAGTAAATCTGCTTCTGTATCAGCGGCGCCGAGGTCTTTAGCCGCTAATTCTCAACTGCTTAACTTTGCTGTTCACTTCACTTAACGAAACCTCACTTCAAGTTCTTGTTGACATTCTAAGCGCCTCACAATTATAGTGGCTACCCCGTAATGTTCAAACTCCAACGCCTTGAAATTACTGGCTTCAAATCCTTCGCCGACTACACCGAAATAATCTTCACAGGAGACGGAATCACCGCCATCGTTGGCCCGAACGGCTGCGGCAAAAGTAATGTTGCCGACGCCATCGCCTGGGTCCTCGGCGAGCAGCGCGTCAAGCACCTGCGCGGCGGCGAGATGAAGGACGTTATCTTCCAGGGCGCGCGCAACCGTGCTCCCAGCGGCATGGCGGAAGTCGTCATGCACATGATCCGTGACGAAGTTGATGAGGTTGAACCTGATATCGAAGACATCGATTCAACGCTCGAACGGATCGACGATCGACTCGTCAATATTGATGAGATCCTGCCGCAAGAACAACCACAAGAACCAACGGCTGAGTTGGCGCCAATCGAAGTCGTAAGTGAAACTGAAGCTCCGGCTGCGGCGACAGTTGCTGCCGAGTCAGCACCTCCCACACACAAGATCACACACAAGCGACATTGGCGCCGTCGCAATCTCGCTCTTGAGTTTGCGCCTGGCGAAGCAGTTTCAGTCACACGAAGACTTTACCGTTCGGGCGAGAGTGAGTACCTGCTGAACGGAAAGATTTGCCGGCTCCGTGATATCCAGGACCTCTTCTCAGGAACCGGATTGGCGGGCGGTCACTACGCCATCATCGAGCAGGGCCGGATCGGACAGATCCTTTCCGCGAAGCCGATGGACCGGCGCACGATCATCGAGGAAGCGGCCGGCATCACCAAGTTTCGCGTGCGCCAGCGAGCGACTGAAGCGCGTCTCGATTCGGCGCGTTCGAATCTCTCTCGCATCTCCGACATCGTCTCCGAGATCGATCGACAGGTGAACAGTCTCAGACGACAAGCTGCGAAGGCTCGTCGTTACGGCGTGTTGCGCGAAGAGTTACGGGAGTTGCTGCGTCACGTCTACGTCGCTGAAGATCGCAAGCTCGCCGTTGTCCTCGAAGAAACAAAAGCAAAGCTTGCAGAAATTTCCGAGATCGAGCTCGGAATCGCCGACGATCTGAACAACCGCGAAGAAGCCGCCCGCGCCGCAACACACGAAGCGCGAAGTCTCGAAGATCAATTGTCGACGGCGCGTGCCGCGGCCGCCGAGGCGGTGCTGCGACGAGATCGACAGGCGCGTGAGTGCGTCTATCAGAAAGAGCAGTTCAGCGAGATCGAGAAGCGCAAGAATGAGGTCACTGCCGAAATCGAGGCTTTGACGTCGCGACTCGTACTGATCGAGGCCGAATGTCACCGCTTGCAACAGGAAGACGCAAAGCTGCGCGAAGAGTTTGACCAGAGCGCGCTGGTGTTACGTACGGCTGAGGAGTCGTACGCCGAGAAACTGGCCGCCGCAAACGCCGCCGAGATCGAGATCGAAAGCTCACGCGCTGAGTTGCTGTCGCAAACTGCGATCGCGGAAAGAGTTCGCGAAATTGCACGACAGCTCGAAACGACGCTCGAGCGTTTGTCGCAACAGGCTGAGAGCCTCGCGCGCGAAGGCGATCGCGCCGCAAGCCAACACGCTGAGCGAAAGCTTGAAGCTGAAAAGTATGCACGCGAGCTGGGCGACGCGCGTACGCGTGTCGCGAAGCTGCAGGCCGAACGCGAGATGGCAGTCCATGCTGTGGTCCGCGGTCACGAAGCCGTGAGCGACACCGAGGCGGAGCTGACGCGCGTGCGTGATGAGCATTCGCGTGCGAGTCACCGGCTCGAGAGTTTGAAGGAGTTGGACCAGCGGCGTGCTTACTACTCACCCGCCGTGCAACTGATCTTTTCTGCGACTGAAACACCACGAGATTTTCATTTCATCGGTACGCTCGCCGATGCGTTGAATGTGGAGGCGAAGTGGGAGCGGGCTGTCGAAGGTGTGCTCGGATCTTCTTTGCAGTCGATCGTCGTACCCACGCCTGCCGATGCGGTGCGGGCGGCCCAGTGGTTGCGTGAGAACAACGGCGGTCGCGCGAGTTTTCTCGTCGCCGGATTGCACGGCGGCAGTGAAGAAGTGGAAGAAGTGGATACGCTTACGGCGCTCACCTGTCGTCTCGAAGAGCGTCCGGCACTTTCATTCGGCCAAACGGAATCTTTTCGCGAAGACCTGCGCATCTCCGATCTTCTCGGCGCTCCGCAGCAACTGGTCACAGTTCTCCAACGCACGCTCCCACAAAAGATGAACGCCCGCATTGCCGCGAACCTCGAAGACGCGATGGTCAAATCGATCGCGACTGGAGAGATGTACGTGACGTTGAATGGTGACTGGATCGCGAGTGGGCAGTTCGTGAACGCCGGCGACGCACGTGCTGTCGAGGAGGGCGCCGGATTGCTCGCATTCAAACGCGAGTTGCGAGAACTGGAAACCCGCGCGGAAACGTTGGCGCACGAAGTTGACGCCGCCGCAGGCTCTTCAAAATATGCGCGGGCGCGTCTCGTCGAACTTGAAGACGCAGTCGTGCTGCTCAACGAAGCAATTGGTCGCGAAGAACGCGAGGCGCTGGCGCACGAGCACACGGCCACGAGTCTCGAGCAGGAAGTTGAGCGGGCCGAGCGCCACATGCGCGTCGTCGGACAGGATTCCGCGCGCGTTGATGAAGAGAAACTCGAAATCGAAAACCGTCGCGCCCACGCTCTTCTGGAGGCTGAAGCTGCTGAAACCGCGCGCGAAGCGGCGGCTGACAAAGTCATCCGAGCTTCAGCTCTCTTGACGGATTTGCGAAGGGAAGCGGAAATCGAGAGTGAGTCGCTCGCACATCAGCGTGCGGCCGCTGCGGCTGCTTCCGAACGTCGTCGTGCCACGACTGCTGAACTGCGTCGCATCGAAGGCGAGCTCGCCGACTTCGCCGCGCGTGTTGACCGACATCGCATGGAACTCGCCGAGATGGCCGGTCGCAGTGACGAATTAACACTCTCGATCGCGGATCTGGAATTGGCGGCCAGTTCCGTTGAAAGTGATCGCGCGCGCGAAGAAGAGCAGATCGCGGATCTATCAAACAGGTTGCACGAAGCGCGCCGGCAGGCAGACGAGTTCTCCGCCGAGTTGTCAGAACTGAATCGACGCGCTGCCGAAGTGCGAGATTCGCGGGGAACACTCGAAGTGCAGCGTGCCGAAGCACACGCGCGCCAGACTTTCGTTCACGAGAACTGCCAAACGGAGTTGGGCCAGTCGCTGGAAGAGCTCGCCCGCGAACTTACGTTCCCCGACGAATTTGACCTCGACGCGAGTCATGCGCGCGTCGAAGAGTTGCGCACGCGGCTTGAAAGCTTTGGCGGCGTAAACATGATGGCGCTTGAAGAATTGGCCGAAGCAGAACAGCGGTTGTTGTTTCTGACGGTTCAGCGCCAGGACATCATCGAAGGAATCTCCGCCACTGAAGAAGCACTCCGTGAGATCAAGCGCCGCTCGCGCGAGCGTTTTCGTCACGCCTTCGAACAAATCAACAAGAACTTCAGCGCGTTGTTCCAGGAGTTGTTTGGCGGCGGGCGCGGTGAGATGAGTCTTATCGATGCTGACGACGTCCTCGAGTCAGGCATCGACGTGGTGGCCCAACCGCCGGGCAAGCGCCTGCAAAACGTGTTGCTGTTGTCAGGCGGCGAGAAAGCGATGGCGGCGCTCGCACTCGTGCTGGGAATCTTCCATTACCGTCCCGCGCCGTTCTGTTTATTGGACGAGGTCGACGCGCCACTTGACGAAGCGAACGTGGGACGCTTTACTGATAAGGTCGTCCAGATGTCTGCCGATACGCAATTCATCGTGATCACGCACAACAAGAGGACGATGGAAATGGCGCGCGCGCTGTACGGCGTGACCATGGAGGAAGCCGGTGTTTCCAAACTCGTCTCGGTAAAGTTTGAGTGAATAAGCGAAAGTCAATGCTGCAAGGGCTCCCCGCCGCGCTGCTGGTCTTGAGCGCGGCGATTTCCATTTACGCGCAAAATTCCGGCGGCGGTAAGCACAATGCCCGGCCGCAGCAGGCTGCGCCGTCTCCGGCTGTTAACGGCGAGAACAAGACTGATGCAGTCAAATACTCGTATGAGTTTTCGCAGCCAAAGTTTTATGTGAAACACATCCGTCTGGAACACGATGCGAAGGGGCGTGGCACGGTTACGTTTGAACGCTTGAACGAAGACACACCGGTAACCGAGCCGCTCGAGCTTTCGCCGGACGCGCTCGCACGCATCAACACCGCCTGGCAGGGCCTCCGGTTTCTGGAATCAGAGACAAATTACCAGGCAGACAAACAGTTTCCTCATCTCGGCACGATGAAAATCGGTATGCAACGCGGCGACCGCCAGCGGGTGGCCGAGTTTAACTGGACCAGCAATACTGACGCGGAGACGCTTGTGAACGAGTATCGCAAGGCGGCGGACCAGGCGATCCTCATTTTCGACATCTCGATCGCGCGCGAGAACCAGCCGCTGAACGCGCCGAAGTTGTTGGAAGGCATGGAATCGCTTTTGAGACGCAACGCGTTGTCAGACCCACGCCAGCTCATCAAACTGCTTCAGGATCTCAGCACCGACGAACACATCCCGCTAATCGCACGAAACCACGCGCTACGTTTGATCAAGAAGATCGAGAAGTAGCGCTCCCGCATTGCGCATGAATCGAACCAGGGAGCTGCTCATCATCGATGCATGGAAGCCGCTGGACAAGGACATTGTCGGCGCGCAAGAGCTTGAATCCATTCAGCAAACAGTGCTCGAAGGATTGGGAACGAGTGTGAGTCCTGCATTGATCGCTCGCGCACTCGCGGATCATGGGGTCCGGCTTGGGCATCCGGAAATTCTGCAAGCAGATCTGCGTTGGCGAGAGAGTAACCTGCTCTTTTCGACGGAAGATCTCACGGTCGACAATTTGGAGGCGGCGACGCGTTTAATGGATAAGCTCGACGGCCTGCGGCGCAGGTTTGAAAACGACAGGCCGGAGCTGGAACACCTTTATCGCGAGGTACGACAGATCAAGGGCGAACTCGACTTAACGGCCACAAATCTTGCCCGCGAGCTGGAGCAGTGGTTGACGGTTTGGCTCCAAAATCCAGGGATCTTCAAGGAATGGCTGGAGCTGAGGCGCGCGACGGATGAGTTTCGCGCGCGGTTCCCCTTGTAAGCATAAACTTCTCCAAAAACTGGAACTTTCCTACCCTCGCAAGCGAATACCTTTGACCAACGGGTATGAGCGAACTCAACGATACTGAATTATTGCGGTTGATGCTGGCAGGTAATGAAGAAGCCCTGACGCTTCTGTATCGTCGCCGCCAGGGTTCGATTTACCGTTTTGCGCTGCAAATGAGCGGTTCGAAGTCGATCGCTGAGGACGTTACGCAGGATGTTTTCCTGTTCCTGATGCGCGACGGTCATGTTTTCGATCCGTCGAAAGGTTCGGTGAGCGCTTTTTTGATGGGCGTTGCACGTAACTACGTGCTGCGGCGTTTGCGCGGAGAGCACCTGCTCGCGCCACTCGCCGATGACTCGGATGACGATGGTGTGTTCCTTGAGGCGGCAACCGATATCTGTCCGCTCGAAGATCTGACGCGGGCGGAAACGATTGAATCAGTGCGCAAGGCCGTCTTAAGCTTGCCCACCAAATATCGCGAAGTCGTCGTGCTTTGTGAGCTACAGGACGTCAGTTATGGCGAGACCGCAGAGATTCTTGGCTGCGCGATCGGGACCGTGCGCTCGCGTTTACATCGCGCACGAGCGCTTTTGCTTGCAAAGTTAAGACCGGCGACCGGCGTTGAGGAAACGGGTTCGGCGACTGTGAAGTCAGCGAGGTGTTTCGCATGAACTGTCAAAAATTCGAGAGTGTCGTGAGTGAGCTGGCCCGGGGCCGGATGATGGCTGCGGAACAACGTGACGAGGCGGTGGCGCATACTGAAGCGTGTGATGATTGCGCGGCGCGGTTGCGCGATGAACAGGTGCTGACCCGAGGATTGCAGTCGCTCGTGGCCCAAATGGAACCGTTAGCAGCGCCGCCCGCACTTGAGACGAACCTGCTCGAAGCTTTTCGATCGCGCCACGTGGTCGTTCCGATTGCGAGGAAACAGTCAAGCTCGCGTTACTGGTTGGCGGCAGTCGCGGCGATGTTGTTGATTGCAATCAGCGTCGTGGTGTTTCGTTGGACCAATCGTACTACGGATGAACCGCGTCAGGTTGTGAAACAAGAAGAGCCGCAGCCGAAACCAGAAGTTAAAGACAAACCCAACGAACAGTTGGCGCAGGACATTGAGAAACCGGTTGACAACTCGTTGCCGCAAGTTCAGAAGCCGAAGCGTTATCGCCCGGCAAGTTTGCGCCGCCCTGCCAGTGCACAAGTGGCAAACCACGTGACGAATGAGATCGCAACAGACTTCATTCCGCTGGGTTACATGAGTGCTGCAAGTCTTCAGGACGGCGGGCAGATTGTGCGGGTGCAGTTACCACGCTCGGCCCTCGCGAATTTCGGTCTGCCGGTCAACATGGATCGCTACAACGAGCGAGTTAAAGCTGACGTTTTATTCGGGGTCGATGGTCGGGCCCACGCCATACGTTTTGTTCAATAGAAAGGGAAGAGACAATGAAGAGAATATTCGGAGTTCTGGCTGGAGCGGCGCTGTTGTCAGCCGCATTTGCAACCGGCGCATTTGCCCAGCATCCTGGGGAAAGCATTGTCATCAGGCAGCGAACAATGCAAGGGCCTGAAGGTGCGCCGCCGCCGCCTGATGCGAACGTCGTGTTTTTCGCGTCCGAGAGTTTTGATGGAAAAGTCGTTAAAGGCGCTCCGTACTCGGCGGAAGGTGTCACTGAGACTGTCCAGACTCTTGGCGACGGCAATCGCATCATCAATCGGATGACGACCATGCTGTATCGTGACAGCGAAGGTCGCACGCGTCGCGAGCAAACTTTGAAGGCATTCGGGATTGTGGGCACGGGTGAAGAGCCGTTGAAGACTGTCTTCATCAACGACCCGGTTTCCGGCGTGACCTTCTCGCTCGACTCACGCTCACACACTGCGCACAAGAGCGTGCCATTCAAGTTTGAGTTGGGCTCGAAGAAGATTGAGGGTCAGCATTTTGAGTTTAAGGTTGCACAAGGAGCTTCGAGTGGTAACGTGATCGTGACTGCGCCGATCGGTGCGTTGCCGGGCACACGCGCGACACATCCGCCAGTGGATCAGTTTACGCTGAGAACAGAGGCTGGAGCTCCTGAAACGTTTTTCCTGAGGTCCAGGTCGAACAACGCCAATGAAGTGAAGGAGAACCTCGGTAAACAGAGTATCGAAGGTGTTGAGGCGGAAGGAACGCGAACGACGGTGACGATTCCGGCAGGCGAGATTGGCAACGAACGTGCGATCGAGATCGTCAGCGAGCGTTGGTATTCACCGGAGTTGCAGCTCGTCGTGATGACTCGTCACAGCGATCCGCGATTCGGTGAGACGACGTACAAGTTGACTAACATCAGTCGTGCAGAACCGGCGAAGTCGTTGTTTGAAGTGCCCGCGGATTACACCATCAAGGAAAGCCCGGCCTTTGGACCAAGAACCCTGTCGCTGCCGCGCAAAAAGTTAGTGAACCCCGAATAACGAATTTAAGCCGCGGATAAACGCAGATGACGCAGATCTGCGTTTATCCGCGTAAATCTGCCGCTACTCTTCTTCTTCGCCGCCCCTGATGCGTCCCTCTGCGCGTGATTGCTCGACGATCTTCTGCGCTAACTGGCCCGGTACCGGATCGTAGTGTGAAAACTGCATGTGGAATGATCCGCGCGCGGCCGTGATTGAATTTAGTGTCGACTGGTAGTTCAACATCTCGGCCATCGGCACCTGCGCTTTAATCACCTGCTGCTTGCCGCTCGTCTCCATACCCTGCACGCGTCCGCGACGTGAGTTCAAGTCGCCCATGATGTCTCCGGCGTATTCCTGCGGCGCAGCGATCTCCACGTCCATCACAGGCTCGAGCAACGATGGTTTAACTTTCTCCATCGCGGCGCGAAAAGCCTTGCGTCCGGCAGCCCTGAACGAGTGCTCGTCCGAATCGACCGGATGAAACGAACCATCAACAAGCTGTACTTTGAAATCGACCAGCGGATAACCCGCGATCGCTCCCGACTTTGCCGCCTCGATAATTCCTTTTTCGATCGCGGGTCGGAACTGTTGTGGCACTGAGCCACCAAAGATCTTGTCTTCGAAAACAAAACCACCGCCGCGCGGCAAAGGCTCAAACACACACTTGCAATCGCCAAACTGCCCGCGTCCGCCCGTCTGCTTCTTGTGCCTTCCCTGGACCTCCGCGCGCTGCGTGATCGTCTCTTTGTACGGAACCTTCGGCGGATGCAGTGTTACTTCCACGCCATAGCGCTTCTTCAACTTTTCGACGACTGTCTCAACGTGCAGCTGGCCCGACCCGGATAAGAGAAACTCCTTAGTTTGGGCATCGCGCGTGAAGTGAAGTGCCGGATCCTCTTCCAGAATCTTATGCAACGCCGCGCTGATCTTTTCTTCGTCCTGGCGCGACTTCGGCTCAATGGCGAAAGCGATCGCGGCTTCAGGATACTCAACCGAGTCGTAAATGATCGGCGACTGCTTGTCGCAAAGCGTGTCTCCGGTCTGCGTCTCTTTCAATTTGACGCACGCGATGATGTCGCCGGCGTGTGCTTCAGCGACCTTGTCGAGTTGTTTGCCTTGTATCACGTGCAGCGCGCCGAGGCGTTCTGCGACGCCGCGACTCGCATTTAAGACGTTTGCGTCCGTTAGCAAGTGACCGCTGATGATCTTGAAGACATTGATGCGACCCGCAAACGGATCGGCCACAGTCCTGAAGCAATAGGCTGACAATGGTTCGCTGTCGCTGTACTTGCGTCCGAGGCGCTCAGCATCCGGACCCGCATCGACCGGCTTGCCCCACTCGGCTTCATGGTGCGCCGGATCCGGCGCGTAGTCGACGAGGCCGTTAAGCAACGCTCGCAGTCCCACCTGCGTGATACTCGAAACGGCGAATACGGGGCACAGTTTGCTTTGTGCGATTGCATTGTTGATGTTTGGAAGAATGTCTTCTTCGTCGAGTGTGCCCTGCTCGAAATATTTTTCCATCAACTGATCGTTCGACTCGGCCACGAGCTCGACTAATCGCTCACGCGTCTTATCGACGAGGTCACGGCCATCGCTCGGAATATCGATCTCTTTCGCCTGGCCGTCGGCGCCGAGCTCATAAGCTTTCATATGGACCACGTCCACAACGCCGCGAAAATCTTTCTCTTTTCCGATCGGTAACGTGAAAGGAATGATGGCTCTGCTGAATGTCTTTTGCGCGCTCTCCAGCGCGGCGCCAAAGTCGGCGTGTTCCTTGTCGAGCTTGGTAATCACCATGACGCGCGGAACCATGAACTCGTTGGCGTAGGCCCAGGTTTTTTCAGTCTGCACTTCAACGCCCTTAACACCATCAACCACGACCACCGCGCAGTCGGCGACGCGAAGCGCCGGTCGTGAATGGGCCACAAAGGCTGCGTATCCAGGAGTGTCTATAAAATTAAGCTTTGTATCGCGATGTTCGAGATGTGCGAGTGCGGTATTTAATGTAATTTTGCGGGCGATTGAATCTTCTTCGTAATCGGTAACGGTTGTTCCTTCATCTACCTTTCCCCAGCGCGGTGTGGCTCCGGCGACGTAGAGAAGCGAGCTGACGAGCTGCGTCTTCCCTGCGTCGCCATGTCCAATGACAGAGAGGTTTCTGATCGCTTCGGTCGGATAGACTTTCATATGCTTTTATTCCTTTCAGGGATGCGGATTTAGCGAAGAAGCATACCCATCCGCGAAGGTCAAAGGCAAGTTGAGGTGTGTCTTTTCTTTGCGGTTTGTTTGCTTCTGTGTGCGAGAGGTCCATCAGCCATCTTTTGGCCCGTGAATCGCATCAAAAAACGGTTGGAATAGGAGATTGTGAAAGTCATGTATTACAGGAAAATCGTCGCTTGGGCAGTCGCCGTTTTGATAGCCGTTTCAGCGCTCGGAGTGGCTTCAGCTAAAGCGAACGTCAGTAAGGAAGAGCAGAGAAGTTTACAGGGAATCGAGCCTTTGAACCTTGCAGTCCTGATCCAGGACGACCTCGTGTCACAGGTGTCGAACGAGATTGGTGTAACACGCGATTTCATTCGCTCGCTGCCGCAGGGATCGCGCGTGATGGTCGGTTACATCACGACCGGTGCACTGCAAGTAAGGCAACCATTTACCACGGATCTCGAGAAAGCAGCGAAATCGTTGCGTGTACCGATTGCATCGGAAGGAAGTTCAGCTTTCAATCCTTATGTCGAAGTGTTGGAAGCCCTGAAGAAGTTTGATAGTGACTGGACCAACGCGAACGCGGTGTTATTGATTTCTGATGGATTGGACACATCGCGCGGCTTTGATTCAACGGCAGCAGGTCACACGGTCGATATCGATCGCGCGATTTCAGCAGCCAACAAGCGCCGCGTTTCGGTCTTTAGTTTCTATGCACCGTCAGTGGGCCTGACGAGCCATAACCGTCTGGCTGCGAGCTATGGTCAGAGCTCGCTCAACCGGTTGAGCAATGAAACCGGCGGCCGAGCATTCTTCCAGGGCACGACTGGATTTGTGACTTTTGATTCTTACTTCTCGCGCCTGCGTGAGACGCTGAATCGACAGTACGCTCGAGCTCGGTAAGAACTTTCGAATCATCGAAGGCTAATCGGGGCGGCCGCCTTGGCCGCCCTTTTACGTGCCTGCGACTTCAAACAACGGGCCACCGCTATAAGGATTGCGGCCCATTTTCATTTCTGCGGCACAGTGGTAAATTAGGCCCGTCCCGGACAACCTGCCGGCGGCGTTCTGTCCAGAAAATCGACCTACTCAAAAGTCGTGGCCGAATATTGTCTCATCGTCGAAGGCGCGTATCTCTCCGAGTCTGAAGCCGAACACGCTCTGCGCGATCCGTTCATCGAAGATTGGGTCGAACAAACAGGCCGTTTCCGCCTTCACAACATGGATGAGATCATCATCTGTCCTGGTGTGACACTCGGTTCACTCGGAGTGGTGATGCTCGACGATCGTGTTTTCGAAATTGCGAGCACCGATCCTGACCATCCCCTGACCGAGCACAAAGCTAAAGGAGTCGCTGAAGCGCTGCGACGTCAGGACATGTTCGACGAAGTCAGAACTGAGCCACGCGTTGAGTGACGTAAACATAGAATCGTTTGTTGGCGGACGTGTTCTGGTAGTGGTAGGTGATATCACGCGCCAGGACGTGACCGCGATCGTCAATGCTGCGAACTCCACTTTGCTCGGCGGCGGCGGTGTGGACGGCGCTATTCACCGCGCCGGCGGGCCCGAGATACTCAAGGAGTGTCAGCACATCAGGAGGACGGTCCATCCCGACGGTTTACCGACTGGACAGGCAGTGATTACAACCGGCGGGAACTTGCCTGCTAAATATGTGATTCACACGGTTGGACCAATCTACGGTCGAGAGCCCGGGCGCGAACCCGAACTCCTCGCAGCCTGTTATCAAAACTCATTACTACTCGCGCGCCAGCATGGCGTGTCGTCGCTCGCATTTCCCTCCATTTCCACCGGTGCTTATGGTTACCCAAAGGCTGAGGGTGCGAAAATAGCTTCCGCAACCATCAGGGATTTTCTTAGCACGGATCAGCAAATCGAGCAGGTGCGTCTTGTCTTCTTTCAGGAAAGAGATGCGCGCGTGTTTCGCGAGTACCACGAGTTTTAGTACACTCTTCGACTTTGCTGCTGTGCAAACCATACGATGATTGAAACCACTGAAACCGAACACGGTGTGGTGCGGAAAAACGGGTTGCCCGCACCACTGATCCCACTCGAACGTCTGGCCTGGAATTACTGGTGGAGTTGGGCTGCGGATGGTAAGGGTGTCTTTCGCGATCTCGATTCCGAAACCTGGCAAGAGTGTGAGCACAACCCGCGACAACTCCTGGCTAAAACATCATCCTTTCGGCTCGCCGAAGCGGCCACTGATCCGGTTTACCTGCAACGCGTGCAGCGTCTCGACGAGAGTTTTCAGTCGTATTTGACATCGCCACCTCGCGTGCAACTCGACTCGATAACGAAAGACCATCCGGTTGCTTACTTCTGCGCCGAGTTTGGCGTTCACACTTCGCTTCCGCTTTACTCGGGTGGCTTAGGCATACTCGCCGGCGACCATCTCAAATCAGCCAGCGATCTCGGTTTGCCGTTAATCGCCGTTGGTTTGCTTTATCGCTATGGCTACTTCCGCCAGCGATTACGTAATGACGGCTGGCAGGAAGAGCACTATGGCGAAACGATTCCTAACGATCTGCCGATTAATCTCATCAGGAATGACGACGGCACACCACTTCGCATCGAAGTCCTGATTCGTGAGCGCAACGTTCTGGCCCAGGTGTGGCGAGCCGATGTGGGACGCGTCGCGCTCTATCTACTCGACACAAACATTCCTGAAAATGCTGAGACTGATCGCTGGGTCACCGGACATCTCTACGGCGGCGATCGCGAAACACGAATCGTGCAGGAGATGTTGCTCGGCATCGGCGGGGTTCGCTTGTTGCGAAAGCTGGGCGTGTCGCCGCACGTCTTTCATCTAAACGAAGGTCATTCGGCGTTTCTGACGTTGGAGCTTGCACGCGAGATTGTGCAAGCAGAACAAAAACCGTTCGCGGCAGCGATCGACAGGGTGAAGCAGCAATGTGTTTTTACTACGCACACTCCGGTCGCCGCTGGCAACGATGAATTCGATACCGCGCTTGTCACTCGCGCCTTTGGACCAGGCTACTTGAAGCAGCTTGGTTTGACTGAGGAGGAGTTTCTTGCTCTCGGCCGTGTCGATCCCACGAATAAAACGGAGCGCTATGGACTAACGCCGCTCGCGATTCGCATGTGTCGATCGACAAACGGCGTAAGCCGCAAGCATGGAGAGGTTTCGCGGGCGCTCTGGCAAAAGCTTTGGCCCGGCAAGAAACTCGAAGACGTCCCCATCAGCCACATCACAAACGGCGTCCATGCGCCGACTTGGATGTCGCGCCCGTTACGTCATCTCGTTGAGAATTACGCCGGCGACGATTGGGACGCGAGAATTCGCAATCAGGACGTTTGGGCCGAGGCGATCGCGCGTATTCCTGATGAAGAATTGTGGAACGCTCATGTGCGTCTCAAGGAACGGCTCGTCGCGTTTATTCGGTACCGCTCGACACAAAGGCGCACGGCCGCGGGCGAATCGGCTGACTACGTTGAGGCTGCGAGCACGATGTTCGATCCGGCGGCGTTGACGATCGGTTTTGCACGTCGTGTCGCCGGGTACAAGCGCTGGAACCTGTTGCTGACGGATCAGGAACGTATACTGCGACTCATCAATAACGAAACGCGGCCCGTTCAATTTGTCTTTGCCGGGAAGGCGCATCCGCAGGACGAGGGATCGAAGTTAGTGCTGCAGCAGCTCGCGCGCTGGAAATACGATCCGGCAGTGAGACAGCGCGCCGTGTTTCTAGAAGACTACGATCAGGAGATTGCGCGTCAATTGGTCCAATCGGTCGATGTGTGGCTGAACGTGCCCCGGCGGCCGCAGGAGGCGTCGGGGACGAGCGGTGAGAAAGTCGCGATCAATGGCGGATTGAATTTGTCGATACTTGACGGCTGGTGGCTCGAAGGCTACGACGGTACGAATGGGTTTGCGGTCGGCAACGGCAATGATAGTACGGACGTTGCGAAGATTGATGCGGTTGATGCGGAGTCGCTTTATCACACGCTGGAGTCGCAAGTCGTGCCGCTATTTTACGACCGCGATGCGGATGGAATTCCTCGCAAATGGATCGCGATGATGAAGCGGGCTATCCAGACGCTCGCGCCGAGTTACAACAGCGACCGCATGGTCGAAGAGTACGCGCGCAGGATTTACGTGTAGCCACGAAAAGCACAAAGGTCACATAATCTCAGAAGTTCCGTCATTTGTGCTTTTTGTGCCTTTTGTGGCGTAGACTAAGCCCCGGATGAAATACTGCACTGCCTGCAAAGCGAAGTACGACGACAGCGTGAGCTTCTGTTCGGTTGATGGCGAAGTCCTCGAGGCTGACCCGGCTTCCATCGTCAACACCGTGCTCGACGGCCAGTACCAGATGGAAGCGCTGCTCGGCAAAGGCGGCATGGGGGCCGTCTATCGCGCCCGCCACATCCTGCTCGGCGACCGCGTCGCAATCAAAGTTCTTCCTCCTGAAGTCCGCACAAACGCTGAGTGGTTGCGACGCTTTCGACGTGAAGGTCAGGCCGCGCGTCGTTTTCGTCATCCTAATTCGGTGACCGTCTACGATCTACGCACCGCTGCAGACGGCACGATCTACATGGTGATGGAGTATGTCGAGGGCCACACTCTCGATGCTGCGATCAAGACGCAGGGGCGGTTCTCAGCGGCCGACGCATTGGAAATCCTCACTCCCGTCATGAGTGTGCTCGATACGGCGCACGCGATGGGCGTCGTGCACCGCGATCTGAAACCCGAGAACATCATGATCGGCACACCGGACGAAACCGGTAAGCCTGTGGTGAAGCTGCTCGATCTCGGCATCGCGAAGATGCGCGAGATCGCGGGCGGCGACAACGGCGGCAACACGGCGCTCACGATGGCCGGACAGGTGCTCGGCACGCCGTATTACATGTCGCCCGAACAATGGGGTGAGATTCCGCGCGACCATAGCAGCGAGATTGATGGACGTGCGGATATTTACAGCCTCGGGCTCGTCTTTTACGAGATGATTGCGGGGCGACGCTGTTTTGCCGGGAACACGCTGCAGGAGTTGCGACGCGAACATGTCAGCACGCGGCCGCGACCGTTACACGAAGTCGTGCCGAATGTTCCGCGCGGATTTAGTGATGCGATTCAGCGTGCGACTGCAAAGGATCGCGGCGACCGGCAGCTGACTGCGGGCGCGCTCGCCGCCGAGTTGCGCGCGGGCCTCGCGACGCCCAGCGGATCTGCTGTGCCCGCCGGCGCGCAATCAACGGAGCTCAATGAAACCGTTCTTACCGATAAGCGGGACACGAGTAGTGACGTTAATGCACCGACGATTCTCACTGTCGACGCAGCACCAACTTCACCGGCGTCTGGACGAGCAGCGAGCACACATGACGCGACTGTTTACGAACCGGCTAAACCGCAGCCCGCTGCAAACGTTGGCGCAACTGTTGCTGAGTCAGCACCAAAAGCCGACACGGTGACAATGCCGCACGTAGGGAAACCTGCGCCGCCGGTCCCTGTCACACCCCCCCCAGCTTCGAAGAGCAAAGCTGGACTATTGATAGGTGTCGTTGCTGTGTTCGTAATCCTGCTCGTTGGGGGGATTGGAGGTTTTTTCGTTTGGAACAAGATGAAGTCGAACAGCGGCACGCCGGCGAACACCACGAACGCAAACACGACAGGCGCAGTGACAACAACTCCGGTGGAGGTTAGTCGATACTGGCTCGAGCTCGAACCGTCAGTAAAAGGTGGACCAGCACCAAGGGGCACGGGTTTGGTGCCGATCGCTTCCGGGAAGTCGTTCAAGTTCCATTTCACTTTCGCCGAAGATGGTTATCTTTATATCCTTGGTCCAGGTGACAAGAATCAGCCAACGGCTTTTCTGACCATGAAGCCGTCGTCACAAACAGGTGTGACAAGCAACAAGGTCAGCAACGGAGTCGAGTTCAGTTTTCCGAAGGATGATGAGGACAATGTGAATAGCCTGACGCTCGACAAGCGTCCCGGTACAGACCACTTCACGGTCATTTTTGCGAAGGCGCCGCTTTCCTCGCCTTCATTTTTGAACGAACCTGTAACTTTTAAGCCTTTGTCCGCCGCACAACAGGAGGAGTTGAAGGCCTTCGTTTCCAGGTACCAGACGAAACCACCTGTAACTGAACTTGATGAATCAAACGCGCGTGCGCCGTTTGTAAGGGTGAAAGCGATGCCCGATCAGGCCAGCGATCCTATTGTTTTCGACATCCGTATTCAGCACAATTAGCCGCTTGCGGCGCATGATAAGGAGATTTGGTGATGCGATTGAGTGTGATGGTTTTCGGACTCGTTTGTGTTTGCGCTCTCGTAATTGGATTGGCCGCACCGGGCGTCCAGGATGAAGATGACGTTCGCGGCGCGTTCCTGACCTCGCGGCCCAAGGTTAAACCCGCGAGCTCCGGCAACACCGCAAGGCCCAGCAGGCGGCGACCGAAAACTAGTAGCAGTGCCAGCAACCCGGGCACGAGCAATGTTGGCTCGACGAAGCCGGGTGCGACGAAGTCGACCTCGAATCGTCCTGACAAAACCGCGGACAAAAGTTCAGGCAAGCCGGAAACTGCGGGAAATACGGTCACGCCGTCCACGCCCGCTACGCCCGTCAATGCGCGTCGTATGGGGCTTGGCGTGACGTTGTTTATGCGGGATTCCAACGGGTCAGCCGTGCGTGTCGATCCTAATCATGTGTTCCGGAAAGGTGATCGCGTGCGTGTGCTGCTCGAGACGAATTCAGACGGTTATCTGTACATCTTCAACACGACCGACAATGGCTCGGCGACGATGATCTATCCTCATGCCGATCTGGATGAGGGCGGTAATTACGTTCAGGCGCACGTGCCGTTCGAAATTCCCTCGAGCTTGTCGACAGACGAGCGACTCCGCTGGTTTGCGTTCGACGAAGTTGCGGGCACGGAACGCTTGTTCTTCGTTTTTGCGCGTGAGCCATTAGGCGGAGTTCCTATCGAGGACGACCTGATTGCTTTGTGTCGCGAGTCGAAGGATCGCTGTCCGGTGCGACCCGCCAGTGACGTCTGGGCGGTCGTACAAAAAGAGATGCAGGAGCCTCTTAAGACTGACAAGACGCAACAATTCGGAAGTATACAGACGGCTACAGAGCAGCAGGCGACTACGCGCGGTCTCGGACTGTCGAAAGACGATCCCTCGCCGTCGTTGGTGATGATGGCTTCGTCGCCGCGTTCAACGCTCGTTGCGACACTCGATTTAATTCATAAGTGAGCTACACAAATAGACACACAAAGAGCACTGCAGAATCTGTTTGTTAATCATGTGCTTTTTTGTGGCTAACAGTTTGAAAGGGAAGTGAAATGAGGTCTACGAAGAAGTTAATCGTTCTTTTTTTGACGGTGGTGCTAGCGCTTATGCCAATCGCTGCGTTTGCGCAGCAGACTGACCAGCCGGGCACAGCTTTGCGGGAGGGGCGGCGCTTGTTGAAGCGCGGACACGCAGACAAAGCACTTATTCAACTACGAAACGCGCTAAACCTCTACACCGCAGCGAAGAACAACAGCGGTATCGCCGCAGCGCACAACGAGCTTGGCGAACTGTTCATGCGGCAAGGGCAATATCAGATCGCGCTTGACCACTATCAAAAAGCTTTTGATGGGTTCGTCACTAGCGACAATAAGAACCAGGCTGTGAGTTCCGGTATTGCCTCGGCAGCGGCGCCGGCGGCTGTCACGACTGCGGCATCAGCCGCGGCCAGTATCGCCGACGACAAGTACAACGCTAACCTGATGCTCGCAAAGATGGGTGAGGTCAATTTCCGCTTGGGAAAAACTGCGGATTCGCGCGCTGCCTATAGCCGCATGGTTGTCAAAAAACCTGAAGGCACGGCGTCGAAGGTCGGTAGAAGATTTGGCGGCTTGAGCGCGATCACGGGCGCGATTGCGACGGGGAATGTGAATGTGTCTGCTCCGACAAGTGCTCTAACCGTTGCTCTCGAAGCCAAGAAGGAGTTCGATGAGTACCGCGTGTCGATCGTCTATTCGAGCTACGAATTAGGGTTGGGCCGGCTCGCTTACGCCGATAACGATCTGGAAGCGGCAAAGAAGCATTTCAGTAACGCGCTCGAAGCATCAGGCAGCTCGTTTGCGGGAGTTGCAAAACTCGGACAGGTTCGACGCTTTCGCGCCGCCGCGCGTACGAGTCTCGGCGACGTTGCACTGAGGCAAGGCAAGTTCAAAGACGCTTCCAAGTTTTATAACGACGCAAAAAAGGGGGCTCTGGACGACAAACGTTTAGATCTCATGTGGCCCGCGCAACGTGGACTCGGAAAAAGTCTCTGGCTTCAGGCCTTACAGGAAAAAGATCCAAAGAAAGCGTTAAACTTACGCGAGCAGGCCGTCGGCAATTACCGCGAATCGCTTACAACGATCGAAACGTTGCGCCAGGGGAGCCTGCGTGCTGACGAGTCGCGAACCACTTTTCTCGCAACGATCAAAGACGTTTTCGATGAGGCTGCGGCATCGTACGCATCACTCGCGCTCCTGACGAGCCCGGCGGCAACCGAGCCACTCAGCGGAAAAGCCCTCGAGTATGCGAGCGAAGCGTTTCGCATCAACGAACAATCGCGAGCACGTTCTCTCCTCGAAATGCTCAGTGAGACTGATGCCGCGATAACCGAAGGCGTTCCGGCGGAGTTGCTCAAACGCAAGCAGGAGAACCTCGATCGCCAACAGGACATCGCCGACGTCCTCACCGGTATCAACATCTCGACCGAAGAGATTAAAAAGAAACCATCCGAGCTCGATGCTGAGCTCGAAACCTTACAAGCTGAGTTCGAAGAGATCGAGAACCAGATCCGCACCGCGAGCCCACGTTACGCAACGCTTACGGCGAATAAACCATTGACGATTTCAGAAGTTCAGCAAACTGTGCTCGACGATCAAACAGTGCTGGTTGAGTACGCTTTGCAGTCTGAAGACTCGTATCTCTTCGCGGTCAGTAAAAGCGCAGTGAGCTTGTTCAAACTGCCGCCACGCGCGAACATCGACAAGCTTGCAATGGATCTGCGTGCGCAGTTAATTCCGACGAAGCTCCAGCGGCGCATTGTTGGCATCGACGTAGCCGAGGCAAACCGCGGTTTGGGAGTCGCGACGACCGCGCCCGAAGACGTCGCACCATTCGTCGCGGCGGCTAACGCGCTCTACAAAGTCGTGCTTCAACCCGCTGCGGGAATGATTGGCGAGAAGCGTCTGATGGTAGTCGCCGACGGCGCTCTCAACTACATTCCTTTCGAAGCCTTGCTCAAGACTCCGGACGGCGCCGATTTCGCATCTCTCGGCTACCTCGTCAAAACCAACGAGGTCGTCTATGGACCGTCAGCCTCGGTAGTCGGCGCGATCAAGCAACAGCGCACGAAGAACACCGGCAAGGCAATGCTGATCATCGCGGACCCTGTGTTCAACTCGAATGACACACGCGCGCAGAAGAGACCCGCAGCGCCCGCAACCGACGCCGAAGTTCGTGGCCTCGGCATTCAGAGCGCGCTCGCAGACGTCAGCGGCTCCACTCCACCCGCGCCAAATGCGCAGATGGAGGGGTTGCCGCTCGCACGACTCAACGGCACGCGCACCGAAGCCGAGCAGATTTCCAAACTCGCCAAAGCCTCAGGCGGCGAGGCAGACGTTTGGCTCGATCTGGACGCGAACGAAGACAATTTCGCAACGCGCGACGTCACGAAGTACCGCATCATTCACGTAGCCACGCACGGTCTGCTGAACGCCGAGCGCCCGCAGTTCTCCGGCGTCGTCCTCTCCCTCGTGGGAAACAAGACAGACGACGGCTTCGTGCGTACCGATGAAGTTTTCAACCTGCGTCTTGGCTCACCCCTCGTGATGCTTTCAGCTTGCGAGACAGGCCTCGGCAAAGAGAAGCGTGGCGAAGGCGTCATGGGTCTTACGCGCGCTTTTATGTATGCCGGTGCGCCGACTGTCGGCGTTAGTCTCTGGTCGGTGGCAGACAAGTCCACAGCCGATCTCATGACAGACTTCTACAAACGGCTCTTAAGCACAGGCGAAGGCACCACCTCCTCGAGCGCGCTGCGTGGCGCGCAGTTAGCAATGATCTCCGGCAAGAGATACAGCGCTCCGTTTTACTGGGCGCCGTTCGTACTCGTCGGCGATTGGAATTAGCTGCAAAGATTTGCTCGCCGCCCGGAGGCACAAAAAGCACAAAGGAGTTTTCTCACTCGTTTGCGCTCTTGTGCCTCTTTCGTTTGACGGTGTAGAGCGCACCGAGGCCACTCACCAACAGCAACGCACTCGCAGGCTCCGGAACCTCGGCGGTTGCCGCACTCGTCCCTTCCACCACAATGTTATCGATGCGGTTGTTGCCTGTTGACGAAGTTGCGCCGTTGAAGACGATTCGAAATGCCGCATTGGGATTGTTGTTCAATCCCACAATGCCGGCGAGACTAAACACCAACGGTATCGAGCCAAAGGCAGTCGCAGGCGCGTATGGCGAGCCGAAATCAACAAACGAAATACCATCCAGACTGTACTGAAGCTGATTACTGTTGAATCCGGTGCTGGTCCCTTGCGTCGCAAAACTGACGACGATATTGGCGAAGTTCAGCGTGCTGACGTTGAAGGTGATATTTCGTCCGTTGTTCGCGTTACTTGTTCCACCTTGTAACGAGAGTGCTTGTCCGGCTGGATCTCCTTGTCGTGCGTTATTGGTCGTACCAGCGCCAAACAGGACGTTGACGACATTGAAGGTTGTGGTGAGCGTGCCGCTGCCATGGTCCACGTTTAGATTTGAATCGTTGAAATTCCAAACTGCCAGCTCGTCGGCCCTCGCGGATTGAGAAGCCGCAAGGAACAGCAGGACAGCGCAGATGAGGTTGAAAGGAATTCGCCTCGTGAGGCAAAAGTCCGGCGTAATAAACATACACGTTCTCCTTTGATGAGGTTTGGACACACGTGGTCCACACGTGGTCATTTGAGAAAGCAGGAGAATCTGTTTCAGAGACTCGTGAGGCTCGTCGGTAAGTTAGGCCAGGCTTTGAGGACAGCCAAAGCTTTCTCGTTAGCGTCACGCACAATAAGCCGATTCTGTTTGCTCGTCAATAGGGAATTCTGCCATTCTTATACGGCTTGGCATAAAACACAGGGGACTATCGATCTATGGGAAACAGCTTTTTCAAAATCGACGACCATGCATCACTTGAAAACCTGTTGACGGACTCGACGAAGAAGCCCGTCATTGTCTTCAAGCACAGCAACGCATGTTCGATCAGCGCGCGAGCGTATCGCGAGATGCAGAATGTCGAGGACGTTAATATCCTGGAAGTGCAATCGGCGCGTGAGGTTTCGCGCGAGCTCGCGAACTTGACGGGCATTCGTCACGAAACGCCGCAGGTTATTATTTTGCGTGATGGCAAAGCGGTGTGGAACGCATCGCATTTTGATGTAACAGCGGCCGAGGTGAAAAGAGCGGTCGAATCGAATAGTTGACCTGGCATGGAACAACGCGGTCCGGCAATTGAGCCGAGAGAAATCAAACAAGACGACGATTTCACCGTCAGCATCGCTTGGGGCGATGAACGGCGGTGTTCCTATCGAGCGGCTGACCTGAGACGTTCTTGTCCGTGCGCACAATGCGTCAACGAATGGACGGGTGAACGAATGTTGAAGCCCGACACTATTTCTGAGAAGATTGAAATCCGCGACATCAGCATCGTCGGGCGTTACGCCCTCAACTTTCGCTGGAGCGACGGTCACGAAACGGGGATTTACAGTTTTCGATACCTGCGTGAACTATGTGAGAGTCAGGGTGCGGAATCATGAACGAACGCGATTTCTTTAACGAGAAGGAAGAAGTTAAGAAGGCGACGTATAGCTGTCCTCATTGCCGTGAGCGCGCCGAATACGATGTTCGCTGGTTGAAGCGGACGAAGAAACCGCAGCTGCCGCGCGGTGCGAACGAGCAGGATCGAGCGCGTTTTCAGAAGTCGCGCGACTACCTCGTCCGCATCGACGATATGCTGGCCTGCCGTAATGCCCGCTGCCGGCGACGTTTCGAGATCCCGAGTTCACAATCGGTCGTGTTTATTTAAGCCGCGGATCAGGCGGATCAAGCAAAAACCCGACATTCGTCGGATTAAAATCGCGAAAAAACAGGATCGGAGTTCAAAAATCGCCCAAAACTATGTGGCGTATGCGTTGCACTATCACGCAGCGACATGATTGATACTCAGCAATTCGCCGGCGCGAGCAAATCCAATACTTCTTTTCTGACCCCCTTTGAGCGTCGACTAGCTCCCAGGGTGCTTCCGCGGATCCCGTCCTGGTTGGAGACGTACCACCTGACGATGCTGACGCTCGCCTGGTCGTCGTTAATCCTTCTCTTTTCGTACTGGGCGGCCCGCGACCTGCGGTGGCTCTGGGGAGTGTCGGCGATGATTGCTTTGCAATACGTCACCGACCACTACGACGGGAAAGTGGGGAAGTATCGAGGCACCGGTCTGGTCAGGTGGGGTTATTACATGGATCACCTGCTCGACTACTTCTTCCTCTGTTCGGTCATTATCGGGTATGCGTTCATTTTGCCCGAGCGTTCACGTTTTCAAATCCTGATCATGCTGGCGATCTTTTCCGGTTATGAAGTCACCACTTTTCTGGCCTTTGCTGCTACCGACCGCTTCAAAATCAGCTACCTGAAGTTCGGCCCGACTGAGTTTCGACTCGCGCTCATAGTCATAAATGTCCTACTAGTGCATTACGGCACGCGCCAGATGATCAACGGCCTCAAGTACGTAAATATTGGCGCGGCCATTGGGCTTGTGCTCATGGTTTACCGCTCACACAAGGTGATCTGGGCGTTGGACATGGAACATAAACACGCGCAGTTTGTGCAGGAACCGCAGCGACTGTCTCGCTAAATGCCTGTGTTCTGTTTTCCTGTGTACGGTTTGCGATCGTCAGTACCCCGAATACGCCATGGAAAAAAATTTTTTTCGTGGAAGTGGCCCTTTTTCCTCGTGTGCTACGCGTTAGCGGATGTGGCCTCTTCTTTGCAGGGGTAATCGCAGGTCCAGCGTTCTAGCTTTACTAATTTTGGGAACTGTTAGGCGAGAATTTCGTTGGATACTTTCAGATTCTACGAAACTCGAAAATTAAGCAATGTCTGAGAAGAAACAAATCCGAATCGTTAAGAAGGGCGAGAAAGCCCGTCCAATCGTTAAGACTAAGGCAGCTTCCGCACGTGAAACAGCGCGCGATATGGTTGGCACAGTGACTAATTGGGTCACTGAATTTCAGCAAAAGCGACGCACTGAAACGACTAATGCGTTGAGGATGCTTTCCAAGACACCGCGGGGTAGCGAAGCCTAAGACACAAACATATAAGAACGCCGGACAGAAACCACGGCGCGAGACGGCTCCAGCCCTCTCGCGCCTGTTTCTTTTTTGTAGAGACGATCCGAACAATCCACCGACTACCGTCGGTGGGATTCGACGCAGGCTGGGGGGAGTGTTCGGTGTGACTGGAAACAATTACTAATGTGTGCATGCTTTACCGGCATGGGACGTGCGCCAACTGGAACCTTGGCCGCATTCATGCACCGACTGTCGGATTGTTATTGCATAAGACCGATTTTGATCCGCAGAAACTTCCTGAATTAGCATATTTCCTTTCGTTTACGGCTGATATTTCGTGTAGAGTCAGTGGCATTCTCGTTGCTTTTTAGTCCACGTTCGCTGAAAAGGCACTGGCAGCGCTTGCGATCGAACCCAGCTGTCTATGCCGCGACGAGAAATGGAAACCACAATAATGAGAACCTATTTGATCTGTTTGCTCGCAAGTGTGCTCTTTGTCGCGAGTATCTCTATGCCGGTAGTTGCGCAGCAGAGTAACTCGGAAGGAACGACACTCGATAAGGTGAAGGCCAAGGTTGCAAAACTAGGAACCGGCGAGAAGGCCAAAGCAACCGTGATTTTGAAGGATGGAACGAAGATAAAAGGTTACATCGGGCAGGCTGAAAGCGATGATTTCGTCCTGCGTGATCGGAAGACCGACTCGCCAACCACGATCCGTTATAGCGACGTTTCGAAGGTTGAGAGCAACAAGGGCCATTCAACCGCACGGAACTTGGGCATTGGTATCGGTATTGGGGCCGGGGCATTTCTCGCAATACTTTTGATCGCCATTGCACATCTCGACTAACAGGCGAATCGATTGTGTTCCGGCACAAGGATTCTACTTCCTTCCGCGAACGGAATCCCACCGACGGAAGTCGGTGGATGGTTCAGATCCTTTCTACCGCCGACGCACTCCATCGCACGGATTGTTCAAATCCCCTCTAGAATCGTTGACACCCATTTCCGCTGGGGCTAGCATCGCGAGTGAATCTGGAAACTGGGAGTTATGGCGAAAAGGAGTTCTCCACAAAAAGCAAAGCTACGGCAGCCCCGTCCTGTTTTTGACAGCATTCGCAAGCCCGCAGCACCTCCCGGCCATCCGATGTCGCGCGCCAAACCCGATGAGGTCGCGCGCCCCGCTGGTCGCAAAGCCAAACACAAGCGACGCGCGGAAGCTACAACAGACGAAGACGTTTGATTCATACAGTGCAAAGTGTAACCAAGACAGACGATCACGCCACCGCACGAACCTTTATCGCCTGTGCGACCCAGTTTCTGCTGGACGACTACCTACCTAAGATCGAGCGCTGTCTCGAAAAGCTGAACGACGAGCAGATTTGGTGGCGGGCAAACGAGGAATCGAACAGTGTCGGCAACTTGATCCTGCACCTTTGCGGCAACGCGCGTCAGTGGATTGTCTGCGGTGTCGGTTCTGAACCCGACACGCGGAATCGCGACGCGGAGTTTGAACAACGAGAGACGATCCCTCGCGATGAGCTTCTAACGTTACTCCGCTCAACCCTCTCGGACGTGCAAACAACTCTTCAATCGGTCGATCCCTCGACGCTGCTCGAACAACGCACGATCCAAGGCAATGACGTGGACATCCTCGCAGCTATCTTCCACGTCACGGAACACTTCTCGATGCACACCGGTCAGATAATTTTACTTACTAAGCTACTGACCGGGACAGGACTTCATTTTTATGATTTTGAAGGGGATGTGCCGACGCAGCGCTGGCGTTCCGAACCGTCCGGTTCGTCTTAAGCGCCCGGAAGTGGTCAATAACTGATCAACGCTTTCCAAGATTAAGCAAGCTCGCTTTCACCCATCTCTTCTTGTGAAGGTAAACAGAAAAGCCCTTGGCTCTTATGACCGGAGTATTCCATTACGGTAGGGCGTCCTCTCGGCGCGACTTTGAGCAAAGTCGCGC